>JALWRU010000511.1 GCA_026994095.1 Nitrospira sp.
GTGGGATATGGCGCGGACGACCGGCGCTGCTGCCCCGCTGGATCTGCCCCGCATCGTAGGCACTGCCAACCAGATAACGAAGCAACTCATCGCGCTCCTGCCAACCCAGATTGAGGCTCGCACCAAAGTGACTATCCAGCCCGCCGATCAGCCGTTGCCAGGAGCCGCGGGTCAACAGATCCGGGGCAAAAGCCACATGGCAACGACCGCAGGTACGTCCGTAGCGCAAGGCAACACGAGGACCATTCGCGCCAACGCTCACATCCACCGAGGCGTTGTCACCCACCGGCAAATGCACGTCTACGCGGGCACCACCCCGGCGGCTGCGGCGACGCTGGTGGGCGTAGCTATGATCGTGATAACCACTGTCCGCACCATAGCCAGAGGCATCGTCACTGCGGTCATCATCCCGGTCGTCATCATCGTATTCATGCCGGTCCCGATGACGGCTGTCGTGGCGCTTGTGGTCACGGTCGTGTTGGCGACCGTGTTTCGAGTATCCGTCATCGTCTCGGTCATCATCCCGGTCGTCATCGTAGTCCTGGTGGTCGCCCCGGTGGTGCCGCTCTTTATGACGTTTTTTATCCCCGTGCCGATCCTTGTCATCATGTTCATAACGGTGTTTGTCACTTGCCAGCGCGTCTGGCGCCATCAGCAAAACCGCACCGGGAAGTAGCGCGATAACTAGCAAAACGATAACTCTTCGCCGCCACTTTCCAGTAGTACTACCAGACCGTTGCACCAGGTTATAGCGGGAGGCCGATGGCACGGCAGAAACAGGGGGGGCAGGGAGACGGTTCACGAATGACTCCTCTTAGAGCAGGGGGTCGCGCTTGCTGGCAACGACAGGGTTACGGAACTGGGCGACTATCGTACCGGCTTATGCCCCATAACGCACCCCTGACCGGCCACTGGCCAAACAAAAAACCCCCGGCCCGAACACAGCAAGCAGGCTGTGGCCGAACCGGGGGCAGCGGTCAATCCCCTCTCTTACCGGAGTGGCAAAGGAAAGTAAGAGAAGGGGGTGATCAGGCAGGCCCCCCATCGATCCTGCCCGATCACACGGTGGTTAATCTTCCCAGCGACCGATGCCGGGGATGACGATATCGCGTTCCTTATAGGACCCCTTATCAGCCTTGGTATGACAGGTGTCACATTGAGACAGCAGGGCGTCCGGATGCTCGCGGAAAAACCTTCTGGGCACCTCCTTATGCTCTTTTTTGAAGTAACGGGCATCGGTGATGCGTAACGGTGCCTGACGGGACTTGATCCCCTTCATCCAGCGGGACTTCTTTTTGCGATGATCGGCTGATTTGGCGACCAGATAGTCACCGATATCCTGTCGGTCGAGGATATCCAGCTCGGCGTTGTCGCCAAAATGGTCTTCCAGATTGCCCAGCAGCCGCTCCCAGGAACGGGCCGGCAACATGCGCGCCGCATAAGGCACATGGCAGTCGCCGCACTCTTTCATATAGAGGGCCCGACCGGGGCCGGTATAGCTGCCCGATGAACTGCTACCAGCGCTATAACCGCCTTTGTCGCCGTCATCGCCACGGTCGTCGTCACCGTGATCGCTACGGTCGTCGTCGCGGGAATCGTGCGAATTATGGTGCCGGTCCCGGTCGTCGTGGGCAAACGACGGCATCCCGGTGACAAGCGCCATGCCGCCCAGTGCAAACAGCAGAACGGCCAGTGTGAAAGGTTTGTTGGGTGTCATATCAATTACTCCATGATCGCGGGGTAAGTCGAAAAAATCGTGGCCGCTTAACGGCTCTGGATAAAGGTTAAAAAGTCGCCTTTTTCCTGCGGTGTACACTCCCGCCCCACGGTCCATTTGCAATTTCGTTTAAACCACTTGCGGATCTTTTTAAGTTCGGTGAGGCGCTCCGGGTTGGCGGAGGGTGCCAGCGGCTTGATGGCCTTGCCGGTCTTGGCGTGTTTACCCACCACCGACAGGTCGGCGGTATGACAGGTGGCGCACTTGCGCTCTTGCCCGGTTTTGGCGTCTACATGGATCTCGCTCCACATGGTTTTGCCACGGTTGCCGTCAAACGGACCAGCCCCGGTGGCGGCAAATTCAGTGAGCAGATCGTCCACCACACCGGCACCAGCCGAGGCGGCGGCAAGCCCGGACATCAGCAGTGCTGCGGCCAGTGCGGGGACGATCAAGAGGGTTCGTAAACGGGTCATGGTTCGGCTCCTTGGTTTATGAAGCGGGCGTGGTGGCCGGGTCCGGCGGATCGGGCAGCCGCATACTGCTGTCTTCAAACGTGCCAGCCAGTGCATCCCGGTGACAGGCCTGACAATCTTCCGGCCCGTGGACGTTGGACTGGTTCCACACGTGGCGGGCAATGTCCTCGTGTTTTTTCACAAAATATGGCGTCTCCGTGATGCGCAGCGGGGTCTCCTCCGCCGGGATCGAACGGTTGATTTTGTAGGCCGGTTCACTCATGCCGGTCTCGGCGGCGTTGGTGATGGCGTAAGTGGTGAGGGTCTGAATGTCCTCCGGCTCCAAAAACAGGTCTTCACCAAAATGCTCGTCCTGAGTGGCCATCATGGCCTGCCAGGAACGGGCCGGTAACAGGCTGGGGTGGTAGGGCATATGGCAATCGCCACACTCGGCGTTATACA
>JALWRU010000512.1 GCA_026994095.1 Nitrospira sp.
CAGTTGATGGGGATCATCGGTGCCGCATGGCGTCCGCTGTTGTAGTGCAGGGTGCGGGCGACCAGCTCTTTACCGGTGCCGGATTCACCCGTGATGAGAATGGTGCTGTCGGTATCGGCCACCTTCTCGACCACCTCGTACACCCGCTGGGTAGCGGCAGACTCCCCCACCACATTGACGAATTTGTATTTGCGCTTGAGGTTGCGCTTGAGCGAAACATTTTCCTGCCGCAGGGTGGACATCTCCAGTGCCCGCGCCACCGTCAATACCAGCTCATCCAGATCAAACGGCTTTGCCAGATAGTCGAACGCACCCAGCTTCATGGCCTCCACAGCCGAGTCGACACTGCCGTAAGCGGTCAGCATGATGCCCAGCATATTGGGCTGCAATCGTTGAGCGGCGGCCAACAGCTCCACCCCGGTCATACCGGGCATGTTAAGGTCGGTCAGCATCAGCAAAAACGGGGTCGATTCCAGTCGTTGCAGCGCCGCAGCGCCGGACTCTGCGAGGGTGACGTGGTAACCCGCCTGGGTCAGCACCAACTCCAGACTCTCACGCACCGACTGGTCATCATCCACCACCAGCAGATCACCACTGGCCGAACCGATTGGGGGAAGGCTCATCCGATCTCCTCAACTACATCCTGAGCGAAAAAATGGCAGACGCCGCCGCAGATCGGCCCTCATTGGCCCTGCGGTATATGCGGGGCCTCCACCGGCCCCTGCCACGGAACGTAACAGACCGTTCCGCAAAGTGTCAATGAAGTGACACTACTGCATCGCTCGGCAGGGTCAAAATTGTAGGGAAAAGGGGGGACCGCGCCAGACGGTTGGCGCTTGGGTCAGGGGGGGTTACTGAATCAGCAAAAAGTCGGCAAAGCGGAGCGAGCGGTCGATTTTGACACACCGCTGGCACACGTCCAGTTCGGCCTGCATATCAAACTCGTCACCGGTACCGGAGATCTTGATATCGTCACAAAAAGAGCACAGAAACGGTGACTCCTGTCCAGACGGTAGCGCATTGTTCTCGGCCGTGGTGGACGCCGGGGGATGGGACATTGACGGGTGCTCCATGATTGGCACAACAGATGAGTTCGTGGCGTTGGCCACTGCCAGATTTTTCGGCCCGAAAAGCGCCTGACTTAAGCCTCGGTCGTGGAAAAACAACGCTCAATTTTGTGCACCCCACCCGGTTGACATGGGGTAACTACTGGTTAAAAGAAGGGATATTGCGATTCCTCGTGGTGTGTTGTCGCTGACTGTCCTACCATAGAGGTCGCCGTTGCCGATCGTCGTGCCCCTCAACCACCCTTAGGGTATCGGGCCGGTCGATCCCCTCTACCTCTATCAGTACCGCTGGACCGGTGCTGTGACCATCGGGAATCCGTAAATGGACGACACCAACAGGCCGCAGGATGCAGCCCAGGACGCCATCGGCGAACCTGCAGACAACACCGCCGAGGCCCATAACGGAGGCGACAAACCCAGTCGGGTGATTCTGCTGCCCAACGGCGGACGGCCCCTGTTTCCCGGTGCGATGGCACCCTTCTCCATCAGCGACCGAATTGCCGTACAGGAAGCGGTCGATCATCACGACGCGGTGTTGGGGGTGGTGCAGACCATCGACCCCCAGCAGACCACCGTCTCCGGTCTGGATGAAATCTATCCCATCGGCCTGTGTGCCCGCATGGTGCGCAATCTGGAGGAGGGCGAGACCGGGCAGGAGCCAAGTGGGCAAGAGGTGATGGTGTTGTCACCCTTTAACGGTGGCGAGATCGAGGGGGGTGATGCCCGCCCCTTGCACATCCTCATGAAAGGCGGGCCACGATTTAAGGTAGAGGCCATTGAGCCCCACAACGGCTATCTGATGGCGGAGGTCAGCTACCCGGAAGAGGTCTCCAACCCAGAAGACCGGGAGACCAAGGCGCTGGCCATGGCGCTCATGGCCGAACTGAAACATCTGGTCAAAAAAAGCCCCCTGTTCGGCAAGGATTTTGGGGTACTGACCCCACCGGTACCGTCGGAAGAGGCAGGCCGGCTGGCAGATATGGCCGCCATATTGACCAGCGCCAAGCGCGAACAGATGCAGGCGATTCTGGCCCAGTTCGATGTTAAAAAACGCCTCTCCCAGGCGCTGGTAATGGTCAAGGAAGAACTGCAACTGGTGGGCTTGCAACAAAAGCTCAACCAGCAGATCGAAGAGAAGGTCAACCGCCAGCAACACAACTTCTTTTTGCGCGAACAGCTCAAGACCATCCGCAAAGAGCTGGGGATGGAGAGCGACCCGAAAACCATTGAGGTGGAGCGGTTCGAAAAACGGCTTGAGTCCCTCAACTGCCCGGAGCCGGTCGCGCAGGTCATCGAAGACGAGTTGTCCAAGTTACAGATGATTGAGCCGTCGTCACCGGAATTCAACGTGGCACGCAACTATCTGGACTGGCTGACCGTGCTGCCCTGGGGCATTGAAGACAAAGAACCGCTATCCCTCAAACGGGCCAAACGGGTGCTTGATGAAGACCATTACGGCCTCGACGAGGTCAAGGACCGGGTGGTGGAGTATCTGGCGGTCCACAAGCTCAAAGGCGGCGACCTGCGTGGTTCGATCCTCTGTCTGGTGGGGCCGCCGGGGGTGGGCAAAACCAGCATGGGCAGCAGCATTGCCCGTACACTGGGGCGCAAATTCTTCCGCTTCTCGTTGGGTGGCATGCGTGACGAAGCCGAGATCAAGGGCCACCGCCGCACCTATGTGGGGGCCATGCCCGGCAAGCTCATTCAGGCATTAAAACGGGTCGGTACCGCCAACCCGGTGATCATGCTTGACGAGGTAGACAAGCTCACCAGCTCCTATCAGGGCGACCCGTCCTCGGCCCTGCTGGAGGTGCTGGACCCGGAGCAGAACCACCAGTTTCTAGACCACTATCTGGACGTGCCGTTCGATCTGTCGGACGTTTTTTTTATCGCCACCGCCAACGTAGTGGATACCATTCCGCGCCCGCTGCTGGACCGTATGGAGATCATTCGCCTGTCCGGTTATATCGAGTCTGAGAAAGTCGCCATCGCCCGCAAGTACCTCTTGCCCAAGCAGCGCAAGGAGCACGGGCTGGCAAAAGAGCACCTCAACATCCCTGCCACCGGCTTAAAGTCGCTGGCGCGGGGGTGGGCCAGAGAGGCCGGGGTACGCCAGTTAGAGCAGCAGATCGCCAAGACCTGCCGCAAGGTCGCCACCAGTCTGGCCACCGACGAGGCCGGGTTTGAGCCGATCACCATTACCAACGAGGCCGGATTCAAGCCGTTTCTGGGGGAGCCGCGCTTTCGGGAGCAGTCGTTAAGCAGCGGCTCCCGCCCCGGTCTGGCGGTGGGGCTGGCCTGGACTGCGCGAGGTGGTGCCACGCTGGAGGTGGAGGCCATCGCCGTGCCCGGTAAAAAATCCGGCTTCAAACAGACCGGCCAACTGGGCAGTGTGATGGTGGAGTCTGCCGCTATCGCCTACAGCTATGTGGGGTGTCGTCTGGGCGATTTCGGGGTCAAACCGGCCACCTTCCACGACCGGTTTATCCACCTGCATGTGCCCGCCGGAGCCACCCCCAAAGACGGGCCTTCTGCCGGAATAACCATGGGCTGCGCGCTGTTGTCGCTGGCCCTTGGCAAGCCGTTGAAAAAGAAGATCGCCATGACCGGTGAGCTGACCCTGACCGGTCGTATTCTGCCGGTGGGCGGGATACGCGAGAAGATCATCGCCGCCCGCCGACAGGGGATCTCCAGACTGATCTTGCCCGCCGACAACGAGCGCGACTTAAAAGAACTGCCCGACCACCTGACCCGTGGCCTGACCTTTCATCTGGTGTCTCACTTTGATGAAGTTCCGCCCCTGGCGATTACCGGCATTGCTGGCGGTACCGGCAAAAAGGGCAGGGGGTAGGCACCGCTCAAGCGTCGGCATAAGTCGCCCGGACGGGCAGCGTCACCTGCACCTGAAAGCCGCCGAGTTCAGACGACTCGCCCACCGACAGGCTGCCACCATAACCCTCGGCGACCTCCTGCGCGATGGCCAGCCCCAGGCCGTGACCGGGGGCCGATTCGTCCGCCCGCAGACCACGGGTAGTCAACTGCGCTCGCTGCTCCTGCGGGCAACCGGGGCCGTCGTCCGACACGGTCACTACCAGCGTGTCATCGCAGCGTTCGGCCCGCACCCACACCTGAAAACGGGCCCATTTACAGGCGTTGTCCATCAGGTTGCCAAACAGTTCCAGCATGTCCTCCCGGTCACCGGGAAAGTCGCTGTGGGGAGGCAGGTCGAGGCGGATATCCAGCCCCTTTTCCCGATGCACCTTGAGCAGCGCATCTGCCAGCCGTTGCAACTCGCTGGACAGGTCGATGTGCTGACCGGGCTGGGCTGCACCGGCCATGCGCGCCCGTTTGAGCTCCCGTTCCATCAAGGTGAGAATGGTGTCAGTCTCACGGGTGATGGTGGCGCGAATCTCTGGCTGGTCGGCCAGTTCTGGCCGATCGGCTAACTGGGTCAGTAAGGTCAGCGGCGTTTTGACCGCATGGGCCAGATTGCCCAGCGCGGTGCGGGAGCGGTGGATACGCCCGGCAAAGACCGCCAGCAGCCGATTGAACTCCACCACCAACGGGTGGATCTCACGGGGTACTGTCTCTCGCAGGGACGAAACCTGGCCCTGCTCCAGCGCCGCCACATCAGCCCGCACCCCGGCCAACGGTCGCAAGCTGGTGCGGGCAATCCAGCGCTGTACCAGAATCAACACCACCAGACTGAACAACCACATCAGGCCGTAACGAACCTGAAGCCGGTCAGTCACCTGGTGTAGCGGCCCCATGTCTTCAGTCGTGGTCACCAGCAGTGGCTGGCCAAAACGGGTATACCGTCCGGTGACCGCCAGTAGCTGCTGACCCTGTGGGCCAACCAGGTGACTGCGGCCTACGGTGGGTGGGTTGGGCAGGGCCAACGGATGGTCCCACAGGGAGCGGGAGCGGATGACCGTAGCACCACTGTGAATCACAAAATAATGGCCGGAAAAAGGCTGCCGAAACAGCGGGTCGACCCGGCTGGCGTCCAGCGCCAACGACGGCCCGTGAGGCGTCGTGGCTGCCGGGGTTGCAGTCAGCGCCACCAATACCCCCTCCGCATCATGCACCAGACGGTCGGCTACCCGGTCTTCAGTCAGGCCATTCAAGGCCGATGTCACCACCGCAAACTGGATGAACAACAGAATGACCAGGCTGCCGGTCAGACCCCAGCTCAACCGTGAGGTGAGTGACCTCACGGGGTGGGCGCCTGAAACATATAGCCCTGCCCCCGGCGGGTCTGGATACGCTCTTTGCCCACCTTCTGGCGCAGCCGCCGGATGTAGACCTCGATCACATTGCTCTCTTTGGTGGCGTCCAGATCGTACACATGTTCGTCAATCTGGGCCTTGGACAGCAGCCGTCCGGGATTGAGCATAAAGTACCGTAGCAGCCGAAACTCCACCCCGGTCAAACGGTGCGACTCTCCCGCCACGGTGACCTGTTGAGTGGCCTCGTCCAGCACGATGTCACCAGCGGTGAGCGGCCCCTGAGTCTGGCCCTGACTGCGTCGCACCAAGGCCCCCAGACGGGCAATGAGTTCTGCCATATGGAACGGTTTTGCAAGGTAGTCGTCGGCCCCGGCGGAGAAGCCGTCGACCTTCTCGCGCCACTGGTCCCGCGCCGTTAAAATAATCACGGGGGTGTGGTTGCCACGCGCCCGCCATGCGGTCAATACGTCGATGCCGTTTTTACCCGGCAGCCCCAGATCCAGCACAATCAGGTCGTAGGGAAACTGATCTCCCAGCAACTCCCCTTCCGGGCCGTTATCGGCACTGTCTACCGCGTATCCGGCCTGCCCCAGCTCCTGCGTCAGCCGTTTGCGCAGATACTGGTCGTCTTCAATAACGAGCAGGCGCACGGTTAGTCGTCGTCACCATCGTCGTCATAGTCATCCCGCTCCCCCTCGATCTGGACCATTTCTCCGGTGCGGGCGTCCAGCAGCATTTCCCACACCACGCCGTCCGGCGTCAGTATTTCGACCTCATAGACGTAACGCCCGTGTTCACGTTTTAAATAAACCTCCAGCAGCCGTCCGCTTTTGGCCTTATAGGCTGTATCCAACACCTCTTCCAGCGACAGAATGGTCTCGGTATCCCGCAGCCAACGGGCGCGCTCATGGTCGTCATCGGCCCACACGGCACCGCCGCCGAAGGCCAGACTGACCAGCAACAACAGCAGTATCACACCACCAGAGCGGGGTACGGGTGTGCGGGGAAACAACGTCATAACAGTCGAAGCGCTCTCTATCTACAGGTGGAGGAGTGACGGTACAGTACCGGAACCTGCCGCTTAAAGGTAACCACACCGCCTGAAGCGAGCCTGAACAGGGGGGCTGTTTTTGCGGTGGTTCGGCACAAATATTTGCGGCGACCTGCCCGATCATGCTCCAATTCGGCCCCGCCATGCTCTGGATTAAGACCCTGCATATTATCGCGATGGTGTCCTGGTTTGCCGGGATGTTTTACCTGCCGCGCATCTTTGTTTACCACGCGGACCAGCCCAGCGGGCCGGTGCACGATCAATTTGTGGTGATGGAACGCAAGCTGTATCGTGTCATTATGACCCCGGCCATGATCTCCACCATCCTGTTTGGGGCCACGCTGGCGTTTTTGCAGTGGGACTACCTGTCCGGTCAGGGCTGGTTCTGGGTCAAACTGGCGCTGGTGGCGGGGCTGATCGAGTTCCACAGGGCCTGCGGGCGTATGGTGCGGGCCTTTGCTGCCGGGACCAATGAGCGTCCGGGCACCTTCTATCGCAAGTTTAACGAGATCCCCACCGTGGGCCTGATTCTGGTGGTGTTTCTGGTGGTGGTACGCCCCTTTTAGGCCCGCTCCCGCTGCATAAACGCCACTGTGACCGGGTGCTGCGGGTCGTCAAACAGCTGCGCGGTCGGCCCAAACTCCACCAACTCTCCCGGCTGCCCCTGCCCCCACAACACCCCCACCTGATCGGCCACCCGTCGGGCCTGGGCCAGATTGTGGGTCACCATCAGCATGGTGTAACAACACTTCAGGCCCATTACCAGCTGCTCAATGGCCTCGGTGGCCAGAGGGTCCAGCGCGCTGCACGGCTCGTCCAGCAGTAGCACCTCCGGCTCCAGTATCAGCGCCCGAGCGATACACAGCCGCTGCTGCTGACCGCCAGACAGGGCCTGCGCCGGGTGGTCCAGACGGTCTTTGACTTCATCCCACAAGGCGGCAGCGGTGAGTGCCTCTTCAATACGGGCGGACCATTCAGCGCGGGGCAGCCGATGCTCTGATAACGGCAGGCTCAGGTTGCGCCGGATCGACATGGGAAACGGGTTCGGTTTTTGAAAGATCATGCCCACCCGGCGGCGCAGGCGTACCGGGTCGGCCCCGGCCCCGTGAATGTCCTCACCACCGACGGTAATGGTGCCGCTCATACGGGCACCCGGATGCAATTCGTACAGCCGGTTGATGCAGGTTAAAAGGCTGCTTTTACCGCTACCGGACGGCCCCACCAATGCGGTCACCGCACCCCGGTACAGGGGCAGCGACACCCCTCGAAATACCTCGGTACCGTCATAACTCAACCCCACCCGGTCCAGCGCAACGTAGGGCACAGTGGCATCGCTGTCCGGGCTGTGAGAGTGGGGGACTGCAGTGGCCCCCTCAAGCGGCGGCTCGGCAGGGGTCGGCCCGGTGGTGTCCAGGCGAATCATGAGGCCACAATCCCCCGACCGATCCAGCGCCGGGACAGCCAGCCGCCAATGCCGTTAATCACCAGCAAAATCAATAACAACACCACCGCAGCACCGTAGGCGTTGTGATCGCCGCCCGGTACATTCATCGACAGATCAAAAATATGTAACGACAGCACCCGCCCGGAATCGAGCAGGGAATCGGGCATACGGTCCACATAACCGCTGGTGAAGATCAACACGGCAGTCTCGGCCAAGGCCCGCCCCACCCCCAGAATCAGCCCGGCCACCAGGCCCGGCGCAGCGGCGGGCAGCAGCACCCGCAGCAGAATGCCCGACGGGCCGAACCCCAGTGCTGCTGCACCAGCGCGGTACTCTTGCGGCAGACCAGAGAAAGCCATCTCGGTGGTGCGAATCAGGATGGGCAAGACCATACAGGCCAGGGTCAATCCGCCTGCCAGTATGGAAAATCCCAGCCCCAGCACCTGCACAAAAAAAACGGCGCCAAACAGGCCGAACACAATGGACGGTACCCCGGCCAGCACATCCAGACTGCGGCGCACCCAACGGCCCATCGGGCCACGGCCATACTCAGACAGGTACATGGCTGCCCCCAGCCCCAGCGGCAGTGCTGCCGTCATGCAGACCAGCAACACCAGAAAAGTAGCGACCAGAATGGTGCTGATCCCCCCTGCACGCCCTGCGTCCTGTGGCGCTGTCGTCACAAACCCCCAGTTCACCGCACCGACCCCGTGCCAGATCACGTCGGCCACCACCCACAGGGCGCTGCCCGCTACCAGCGTCACCCCCAGCCAGGTGGCCAGATCGGCCAGCCCGTCTCGTAGCGGGCGTCCCCCCTGTGCGGCCAACAGATTAGCCACCGGTCGGCTCCTCGCCCAGACGGTCCGCCACGGTTACCAGTGTCACTACTGCCAGTACCAGCACCAGTCCGGTAACAAACAGGGAGGAGCGGTGCAGGCCCTCGGCGTAGGACATCTCCAGGGCAATATTGGCCGTGAGGGTACGGATCGGTTCAAACAGGCTGGTGGGTAGATTGACCACACCACCACAGACCATCAACACCGCCATGGTCTCACCGATGGCGCGGGCCGTGGCCAGCAAGGTACCGGTGGCCAACGCCCGTCGGGCGGCCGGTACCGCTATCCGCCAGATCACCCCGGCACGAGATAACCCCAAGGCATACGCCCCGGCCACCTGCGACCCGGGTAGCTGCCCCAGCGCACTGTCGGCCACCAGCGCCACCGTGGGTAATATCATAAGCGTGAGTACCAGAATGGCCGCCAGCAGGCTGGTGCCGGGGGGGTGCCAACGGGCAATGATCGGCACCAGCACCACCAGCCCCCACAGGCCGTAAACCACCGATGGAATGCCCGCCAACAGTTCGACTAATCGACGGTAGAGGGTCGCCATGCGGGCCGGGGCATAATAGTGACAGAACACCGCCGATAAAATGCCCAGCGGGGCAGCCAGCAGGACTGCTCCCAATGTGGACAGCAAGGTGCCGACGATCATGGCGCTCATGCCCCATAGCCCCCCGGACGGGTACCAACGGGTGTCGGTAAGGTAGCGGCCCGGCCCCAGATCGGCCAATGCAGGCCAGGAGGCGACCAGCAAAAACAGCACCACAAGGACCACCACCGCGCCGGACAACGCAGCGCTGGCCAACAGGCCCCATCGAAACCATTTATCCGCCAGCGGTCGGGACAAAATACTGGCCTTCGACCAGATCAATCACCTGCGTAGAGCGGGCGAAATCGATAAATTCTTTTGCCACCCCGGTGGGCACCTCACGGGTCACCAGATTGAGCGGTCGCGACAGGGGAAACTGGCCGTTTCTGACATTCTCCAGCGTCGCTGCCACCCCATCTACCGACAGCAGACGGATCGGCACTCCGTGGGAGGCGTCGTAGCTGGCGGTACCGATAGAGACATAGCCGATCGCATCCGGGTTACCCGCCACCGTCTTGATGCCCTGTTCATTGTCCCCCACCACCACATGGGGTTTTACCTGGCGGTTATCCAGCTCAAAATGGTGCAAAAACAGCTCCTGCGTGGAGCGACCTTCGGCCTTGTGTACTACGGTGATGGGCCGGTCGAGGCCGCCCACTTCGCTCCAGCGAGTAATCTGGCCGGTGTAGATCGCCACCACCTGCTGGCGACTGAGTTCATTCACCGGGTTGGATTGATGCAGAATCAGGCCGATGCCGTCACGGGCGATGGTAAAGGGTAACAACGTCTGCTCGGTTGTTTTGAGCGCTCGGGAGGCCATGCCGATATCCGAGTTGCCCTTGCGTACATCGGCGATGCCGCGAGAGCTGCCACCGGTCTGCACATCGACCTGCACCCCCGGATGGGCCTGCTCAAAGCGCTTGCCGATCTCTGCCGCCAGCGGGGCTACGGTGCTGGAGCCGGTAATGACCAGATGAGGGTAGGCCTTGGCCCCGTCTGCGGTGCTGGAGCAGGCCGCACCTGCCATGGCCAGTGCCAGCCCAATCGCCAACAAGCCTCCGCGCCAGCGGTCATACCACCCCATCCGCCTGCTCCTCTTTTGGAAAGGTCAATTCACAACAGCCCAGATTGAGCGCTACACCGCCGTCGCTGGGCCGTACGCCGGGTGCCAGACGGTATTCCACC
>JALWRU010000513.1 GCA_026994095.1 Nitrospira sp.
CAGCGTCTGCGGCTACCAGTCGGGTCGGCCCCGATACCACACGCCTGATGACGGCCTAAAACAGCCCGAACATTTTTTTGTCATCCTTCTTGGGAGGCGTTTCCAGCAGTTCCAGCACCTCGTCGTAGCCACCCGCTTTGGCCAGCGTACGGGCCTGCTCCCGACGTTTATTACGCAGGTTGGCGTTGGCACCTGCCAGCAGCAGGACCCTGACTGTCTCCACATGACCTCCGTTGGCGGCCAGCATTAAGGCGGTATTACCACGCTCGTTGCGCTCGTCAATCGCTACTGTCTCGTGCAGTAGCCGTTCAACCACCTTGGCATGGCCAGCGCCTGCAGCCAACATCAGCGGGGTATTCCCCACATTGGTATGGCTACCCGGTGCAGCACCCGCAGCCAGCAATGCTGAGACAATGTCCAGATGCCCTCGCCACGCGGCCAGTGACAGCGGGGAGTAGCCGCTCACATCCTTCAAGGTAATGGCACCTTTGCGCTCCAGCAACTGTTTTACGGCCTTCAAATGGCCCTGCTCAATGGCCGCGAACATGGCCGTCCGACGCGCCCGATCACGCTGGTTGACCTGCGCCCCCATATCCAGCAACAGGTTGATCATCGGTACACTACCGACCTCTGCCGCGATCATCAACGGAGTGGTGCCATCCTGCTGACTTTCGTTGGGGTTGCCACCGGATTGCAGCAGTCGTTTCAAGGTCTTCAAACTGCCACCACGGACCGTGGACATCAGCGCAGATGGCTGGTCAGCACCGGGCCGAATGGTCGGGTCGGCACCCGCATCCAACAATACCGATGCCACTTCATCGTGGCCTGCTTCTGCAGCCCAGATCAGCGGCGTCTTGCCATTTTTTTGCTGGACGTTCGGGTCGGCCCCCGCCCGCAACAGCCGTTTGACGATGTTTACATGGCCATTCCAGGCGGCCAAACTGAGCGCCGTATGACCGTCCGGCCCGTGGGCGCTCACCTTGGCATTGAACTGCAGCAGCCGCTCAATCGCTGCATCTTCGCCCCGCCAGGCCGCTACCATCATCACACTCCAGCCCACATACAGGCGGCCATCCTTAGTGGATTTGCCATCGAGAGAGCGCATGCTCTCCAACGCTTCCAGCGTGACCTCAAGCTCTTCCGGTGAGGTGTCTTCGACCTTGGCCCCGCGCTTGACCAGTAGCGCAGCAACCTTTTTATTCTCCAACTGGGTAGCTGTACGGTGGGCAGTCCATCCTTTTTTATTGCGGGCCTCAATGTTTGCTTTCATATCCAGCAACATGGTCACCATGGTGGTGAAGCCAGCCCGTGCAGCAAGAATCAGCGGGGTATCGCCGTTGGCATCCTTCGTATCTACAGAGATCCCGGCACGAATCAGCGTTTTAGCGGTATAGGGATGATCATTTTGAACCGCCATCAGCAAAGCATTATCGCCGTATTCGTCCACAATGAGCGGATTGGCACCGGCCTCCAGTAGCGCCCGCACCACTTTGACCTTGCCATTGGCAGCCGCCTCCATCAGCGCGGTTCTGCCGTAATTACCCAGATGATCCACCGACGCTCCGTGGGTGAGGGCCTCCTTGACCTTCTTGAGGTCGCCCTTCTCGGCCGCCCAGATCAGGCGATCATTGGGGTTCTGGGTCTCTTTTTTAGCTGCGCCCCCCTCTTTGACCGGGGCCTTGCGGGTTCCCAGCTTGGACTGGGCCAGCACATGCCCCTGGGCAGCGGCCTTGGTATACCACTGCTGCGACTCCGTCTCATTCGCTGTAGTGCCTGTCCCCTTTTCATACATGACGGCGACCAGGTACTGGGATTTTTTGTCGCCGTTACGGGCGGCGCGAAGCAGCCACCGGAATGCCTGTTTGAGGTCTTTTTTCACGCCAATACCGGAGCGGTAAAGGCTGCCCAACTGGTACTGGGCCTCCTGGTCGCCCCCCTCGGCCAAGGTCAACAAAATCGTGCGGGCCTCGCCAAACTGTTTGAGGCGAATGGCCCGCTTGGCGTCGTCAACCGTTGCAGCCCACGCCAGACCGGGGCCTAACACAACCACCAATAACAGCAACGCGACCCCTTGCCGCAACCACTTGAGAAGGCGGTCAAGTGGTCCCATATTTGGTCTCCACTTCAATGCCGATCTCTTTTAAAAACGGCGTCGGCAAGATGCCGCCTGCGCAGATGATTACTACATCGTTGGGGAATTCTTCTTCTTCACCCCCCATGGTCATCCGCACCGAATCAGGCATGATCTCTTTTACGTTGGAGGACATCATCACCCGCAGACGTCCGGCATCGCTGGCCGCTTGTACCTTTTGGCGGTTTTTTTCCTTGGCGCGGGAGAACGACTCCGAGCGGTACGAAATGGTCACGGTGGTGCCCTCTTCTTCCGAAATCACCACAGCCGCCTCCAACGCACTATCTCCTCCCCCCACCACCAGCACATGCTGCCCCACATACTGGGCCGGGTCGATCAGCCGGTAGACCACCTTGGGCTGGTCTTCACCCGGCACTCCCAACTTACGCGGTGTGCCTCGCCGCCCGATGGCCAACAGCACCGAGCGGGTACGGTACTCGTCGCGGCTGGTTTTTACCAAAAAACCGGTTTCCGTACGGGTCACCCCCTCCACCCGCTCGTGGTAATGGATGTCCAACCCCGCTTTTTGCTCCACCTCCTGCCAGAACTCCAGCAGTTTTTCCTTGGTAGTTTCACGAAAATGCATCTTCCCTACCACCGGAAGCATGACCGGGGCAGTCATCACGATCTTGCCACGCGGAAATTGATAGACGGTCCCCCCCAGCGAGTCTTGCTCGATCGTCTCCACCTTCATTTTGGCGGCTTTGGCACCCAATGTGGCGGCGATACCGGACGGCCCTGCCCCGATAATAAGCACGTCCAGTTGATCCGGCTTGCCCATACCATCCAGTTTACGAATCCCTTCAAGGGCCTGTTTTCCCTGCTCGATGGCGTTGCGAATCAATCCCATGCCGCCCAGCTCACCGGCGATGAACAGACCGGGCACGTTGGTCTCGAAATTCGGCTGTACTGTGGGAATGTCCATACCCCGCGTGGCGGTGCCAAACACCAGCGTGATCGCATCCACCGGGCAGGAGGTCTTGCAAGCCCCGTGACCGATACAGTAGGTCGGGTTGATGAGTTCGGCCTTGCCGTGGATGATGCCGATGACGTGGTGGCTATTTTCCGGGCACGCCCGTACGCAGGCAGCGCACCCGATACACTGGGTCGCGTCAATAATCGGATGCAACGACGCCGGTTCAATCAGACCGGCTTCCAGCGCCTCGGTTTTAACGGCGATGCTATGCGCCTCAAGACGCGCTTTCCACCACAGATAAAGGCTCAGTACCACGGCGGTAAGGCCAATGTAGATCGCTAGGTCTGCTACTAACATTCCACCCTTGGTTGTTGCGCGGGACTCATAGACCCCCTATCGGCGCCAACGATGGTCGCCTGAATCCTCCAGAGCCAGCCCTGACACCTTGGCCGGCAATGGCCTTGAAACACCCGAATCCGGCCCTGCCCTGCTTACCTAAAACCCACAGACAGTTAAGCATTTCATTGTACCCTGCCGTCACCCAAACCGTGGCGACAAAGGGCTGACAATGGGCGTCACTATCGAAACGATAAAATGTATAAAATACCGACTATCATCCCAATTCTGCCGATCCTCGGGCGACCTGTGTAAAGTCTACTCTATATTGGTACAAGTAGTGGACCACTGCAGACTTCGCCTTCACAATAACCCAAGTGGGTTGTCGCCGGTTTTTCCGGCGTAGCCAGTATGGTATCAAATTTGCTTTGCCTCTATGGAATGGGCAGAGGCTACGGACCTCTCTCGACATTAAAATTGACTATATCAGGACCATTTATTTCCACGTGACGACGCCTGGCGCACATCCCTCGACACCCACTACCACTGGCGCTGCCTTTGTTGCCGCGACGGGTGCTAGTGCGCCCACCGGGCAGGTGGCCAAGCCGTCGGCAGACCGCCCGGCCAAGAAGGTGGAAACCGAGCGGCGTCGCAGCCCCCGTAAAGAGCGTGAGCAGGCCTCGTTACCTGCACGTATCGGTGCGTTTTTGTTCTTTTTTGTCTGCGCGCTTGCAGTGGTCATCGGATTTCAGCAGCGGGCCAATGCCAATCTGATAGCCGAATCCGGCCTGGGTTATGCGCTGGGCATCATCGGCGGCTCCCTGATGGTGCTGCTGCTGGGTTATCCCCTGCGTAAACGGGCACCGTTCATGCGCCGCACCGGCCCGGTCAAATACTGGTTCAGGGTACATATGTGGATGGGCGTGATCGGCCCCCTGTGCGTGTTGTATCACGCCAACTATCAGTTGGGCTCCACCAACAGCAACGTGGCGCTGTTTTCCATGTTATTGGTGGCTGGCAGCGGGCTGATCGGTCGATTCATCTACACCAAAGTGCACTACGGCCTGTATGGTGAGCACGTTACCTTGCAGGCCCTCAGGGAAGATTCAAAAGAGGCCCGTGGCAAGCTGTCGGAAGAGTTCGCTTTTGCACCCCGTTTGCGCGGCCAGTTGCAGGCCTTTGAAAGTGACATCCTGGCCCCGGCCAAAGGCCCGGTGGATCAGATCGTCCGGTGGGTACTGCTGGGCAGCAAGATCCGCACTACACGGCGGCGATTGCGGAACTTCGCGCTCGGTGCCATCAAGCTGCGCGCTGAGCAATTACAGTGGACTTCGCGGGAACGTCGTCAACACATGCGGATGGCCAAGCGCTATATTGCAAGCTATCTCAAGACCGTCCGCTGGGTCGGCGAACTGGGATTCTATGAACGGGTGTTCTCCTTCTGGCACGTCCTGCATGTGCCGTTATTCATCATGCTGGTATTGGCTGCGACGCTGCATATCGTCGCAGTACATATGTATTGATGTGTCTCATGCGTACCACGTTCTATCCATCCGGCTGCTGGCCGCTTTCACCTTGGTGCTGCTGGTGCTGATGACCGCATCCCATAGCGACGCCATGCCGTTTGAGCGACTGGTCATGCCCGGTAAGGTCATTGCTGGCCATGCGGAGTATGAGTCCGAGTGCGCCCGCTGCCACAAGCCGTTTAGCAAAGAGCGGCAAGCGGCCCTGTGTCTGGATTGTCACGATCTGGTTGATGCAGATATTCAGAACAAAACCGGCTTCCACGGCCTGACACGGGGCATCGGTGATCAGGAATGCAAAACCTGTCATAGCGACCATCTGGGCCGCGCTGCGGATGTAGTGCAACTCGAGGTAGAAGCCTTCAACCACGACTTTACCGATTTTGAACTCAAGGGCCGCCATAGCGATCTGGCCTGCCACCGCTGCCATGCGGCCGATACCAAATATCGAGAGGCTCCCCACCGCTGTCTGTCGTGCCACGAGCGGGACGAACCGCATCAAGGCCGGTTGGGTGAAAAATGTGGCGATTGCCATAGCGAAAAGAACTGGTCCAAGACCCGTTTCGACCACAGTGAGACCGACTTCCCGCTACAGGAAAAACACGAAGATGTTGTCTGCGCCGGGTGTCATGCCAACGAGCGCTACAAGGACACCCCCAATGTGTGTGCCTCCTGCCATGAGGTGGACGACTACCACCGGGGCCGCTATGGCGACGAATGTGACACCTGTCACACACCGGAAGCCTGGGACAAGAGTACCTTTGAGCACAACAAAGATACCGACTTCAAACTGGTCAAAAAACATCAGGACGTGGCCTGCGACGACTGCCACTCAGGCCCGAAGTTATACGATCAGAATCTGGAGACCGAGTGCATCGGCTGCCATAAAGACGACGATACGCATAAGGGTCGATATGGCAAAAAATGCGACGACTGCCACACCCCGGCAGGCTGGCGCAAAGCCAAGTTCGACCACGATAAAGAGACCAATTTTAAATTAAAGGGCGCCCATACCGAGCTGGAATGCACCAGTTGCCACAAGGGCACTATCGAAGATGAAAAACGGGATACAGATTGTTACGCCTGCCACCGAAAAGACGATGTGCATAAGGGCCAGCAAGGAAAGTTGTGCGATCAGTGTCACAACGAAACCGGTTGGGCAGACAAGGTCTTCTTTGACCACGACCTGACCACCTTCCCGCTGATCGGCCTGCACGCTACCACCCCGTGTGAAGAGTGCCACATTGGATCCGAGTATAAAGACACACCAGACCGGTGTTCGGTCTGTCATGAAAAAGATGATGAGCACAAACGTGCACTGGGCAACCAGTGTGATCTGTGTCACAACCCCAACGCATGGACGCTTTGGACTTTCAACCACGACACCCAAACCGAGTTTGTTCTCGACGGCGCCCACGAGGGGTTGGCGTGTGACCGGTGTCATATGCGCCCCGTAAAACGTAACGACGTACGGGTCCCTTCGGCATGCGGCACGTGCCACCAGCCCGACGATATTCACGACGGAGGTTTTGGCCTCCAGTGTGGCCGCTGCCATACCACAGAAGCATTTGACGAAATCCAGTTCAGGTACTGATCATGCATTCAACGCCCCCCCTCCATACTCCGACAACCCGCACCACCTCGGTGTTCTATCAGGTCTGCCGTGCATTTGCGCTGGTGGTACTGATGATCGGGCTGCTGCCATTGGCAGCACAGTCCGCAGGACGCGGCAGTTTCGACCATTTCACCACCGGCTTCCCGCTGAACGGTGCCCATAAGCAGGTGCAGTGTGAGCGCTGCCATGCGGGGGGGGTATTCCGTGGAATCCCGCGCTCCTGCGACTCCTGCCACTCCCAGGTGGGGCGGATTCGTGCGTCGGCCAAAGACAGCAAGCACATCAAGACGTTGGATACCTGCACCGACTGCCACACCGCCAGCTCCTGGCGTGCGGTCACCCGTGTGGACCATATTGCAGTACTGGGCGAATGCTCAGGCTGCCATAACGGCCATGTTGCCGAGGGCAAGTCACCGGGCCACATCGATAGCAACAACACCTGCGACAACTGCCACACCACCTCCAGCTGGGGCGGCGCGGTGTTCGATCACACCAACGTGTCCAGCGGTTGTGCGGCCTGCCATAACGGCGTCCGTGCGACTGGCAAGGGTGCCAAACATATCACCAGCACCACCCAATGTGACGCCTGTCACGTAACCGGTAGCTGGCGCAGCCGCAAGGTCGACCACAGCCAGGTGCTGGGAACCTGCTCCACCTGTCATAACAACGTGATTGCCCGTGGCAAGTCGTCTTCACATATCCCTTCCGGGACCACCTGTGAAAACTGCCACACCACCCGCAACTGGAACGCCACCACCTTCGATCACAGCAATGTGACACCGGGTAGCTGCTCCAGTTGCCATGATGGCACCCGTGCGACCGGCAAATCGTCCAAGCATATTCCCGCCAGCAGCAAGTGTGACGACTGTCACACCACCAAGACCTGGAACACCAAATTTGACCACCAGTTCGCCCAGCCGGGTAGCTGTTCGTCCTGCCATGATGGCAAGACTGCGCGTGGCAAATCATCCAACCACGTCACCAGTGGTGACCGTTGTGATGACTGCCACACCACCAACAACTGGAACGCCACCTTCGACCATAGCGGGGTGACTCCGGGAACCTGTGCCACCTGCCACAACGGCAGCCGGGCACCGGGCAAACCGGGCGACCACATTCCCAGTGGAACACGCTGTGACGACTGTCATACCACCGATAACTGGAGCACCAAGTTTGACCACCGCTTTGCCCAGCCGGGTAGCTGTAGCACCTGTCACAATGGTAAAACCGCCGAAGGCAAGAAGAACAATCATATCCCCAGCGGTAACAAGTGTGACGACTGTCATACCACCGGTAGCTGGAGCACCAAATTCGACCACAACAATGTGACGCCGGGCACTTGTGCTACCTGCCATAACGGCAGCTTTGCGCCGGGTAAATCCGGCGACCACATTCCCAGTGGGACACGCTGTGACGACTGTCATACCACCAAAAACTGGGACGCCACGTTTGACCACCGCTTTGCCCAGCCGGGCAGTTGCGGTTCCTGTCACAACGGCAAGACTGCTCCGGGCAAATCCCGAAATCACATTCCCAGTGGCAACAACTGCGACGACTGCCATACCACTAAAAACTGGAATGCCAAGTTCGACCACAGCACAGTCACTCCGGGGAGTTGCGCCACCTGTCACAACGGCAGCCGGGCCACGGGCAAACCCCGCGACCACATCCCCAGCGGGACCAAATGTGACGACTGTCATACCACCCGCGACTGGAACGCCAACTTTGATCACCAGGGGGTGGCACCGGGAACCTGCTCCACCTGTCATAACGGCAGTCGGGCACCGGGCAAGTCGGCCAACCACATCCCCAGCGGATCCAAGTGTGACGACTGCCACACCACCCGTAACTGGGATGCCAAGTTCGACCACAAGTTCGCCAAACCGGGCAGCTGTTCCACCTGTCATAACGGCAGCTTTGCACCGGGTAAATCCGGCAACCACATCCCCAGTGGCAACACCTGTGACGACTGTCATACCACCCGCAACTGGGATGCCAAGTTCGATCACAAATTTGCCCAGCCAGGCAGTTGTGCCACCTGTCATAACGGCCGATTTGCACCGGGCAAATCCCGTAACCATGTACCCAGCAGCAACAAGTGTGATGACTGTCACACCACCCGCAACTGGGATGCGACCTTTGACCACAGCAATGTGACGCCGGGCACCTGTGCCACCTGTCATAACGGCAGTCGGGCACCGGGCAAGTCCAGCAACCACATTCCCAGCGGGACGCGCTGCGACGACTGCCACACCACCCGCAACTGGGACGCGACCTTCGACCACAAGTTCGCTGAGCCGGGTAGCTGCGCCACCTGCCATAATGGCCGCTTTGCACCGGGCAAGTCTCGCACTCACATCCCCAGCGGAACCAAATGTGACGATTGTCACAACACCCGTAACTGGAACGCCAAGTTTGACCACAAGTTCGCCCAGCCAGGCAGCTGTGCCACCTGCCATAACGGTAGCATTGCACCGGGCAAATCGAGCAAACACATCCCCAGCGGCAACAAGTGTGACGACTGTCACACCACCCGCAACTGGAACGCCACGTTCGACCATAGCAATGTGACTCCGGGAAGCTGCTCAAGCTGTCATAACGGCAGCCGTGCGCCGGGTAAACCGAGCAAACACATTCCCAGTAGTAACCGTTGTGACGACTGCCACAACACCAACAACTGGAATGCCAAGTTCGATCACAAGTTTGCCCAGCCGGGTCAGTGCGCCACCTGTCACAACGGCAGCATTGCACCGGGCAAATCCGGCAACCATATCCCCAGTGGCAACAAGTGTGACGACTGTCATACCACCCGCAACTGGAATGCTACCTTCGACCACAGCGGCGTAGCACCGGGCACCTGTAGCAACTGTCATAACGGCAGCCGTGCTACTGGCAAACCCACGTCCCACATCCCCAGTGGCAACAAGTGTGACGACTGTCATACCACCCGCAACTGGAATGCCTCCTTCGACCATAGCGGGGTGGCACCGGGCACCTGCATCAACTGCCATAACGGCGGCCGTGCGGTTGGCAAGCCCAATGGCCACGTACCCAGTAGCAACCGGTGTGACGACTGTCATACCACCAAAAACTGGAACGCCACGTTCAACCACAACTCGGTCACACCGGGGACCTGTAACAGCTGCCACAACGGTAGCCGTGCCACAGGCAAGCCGTCGCGGCACTTTGTGACCAACCAGTCCTGTGACCGGTGTCATACCACCAAAAACTGGAATGCCACCGCCTTCCGCCACCAGTCGCCCAACTATCCGGGTGACCATCGCCAGAACCTGAGCTGTGACCGCTGCCACCAGAGCAACAGCGAAATCGTCAACTGGCGCTCCGGCTACAAGCCGGATTGCGCGGGCTGTCACGCCAAGGACTATGATGCGGGCGAACACAAGAAGACCAAAAACCCCCGGATCAACTATACTGTTAGCGAACTACGGGATTGTGCAGGCAGTTGTCATGAGTACACTGATAACACCTTCACGGTCATCAAGAAGACCCGTAACCGCGAGCACAGTGTGCGCGACGGCGGGTTCGACTAGAGGTAGCGTCGGTATCCGTTCAATGGATTGAACGCCAGGTGGTGTGCGAGTTGCCACCACCTGGTACCTGGGGGACAAAGGACAGTCCCGCATACATCTTTGTTCCCGTGGACATTCATGGTCTTATTTCGGTCAGTGCTTTGCCGAGCAACTCTTATTCCCTTGTTATGGCTCCTTTTGGGTCCTACCGCTGGAGTAACGATTGCGGCAGCCGCTGAAGGGTTTTCGGCCTCGGGCTCTGCTGATTTTCGTTATGCGATTCAGCTCCGCTCCGGACCCAAGCCAACCCAGCCTGCACAGCTTCCCAAGCTGGCTGCCCTCAAAGAGC
>JALWRU010000514.1 GCA_026994095.1 Nitrospira sp.
CGACGTACAGAAGTACGCCTCCGGTATTTCGCTCACCTGCGAGAACGCCCACAAGCCAAAATCGAACGCCTACGCCGGTTAATTTTCTGGGGTAGTCAGGCCGGATAAGTGGCCTGTTTCAGTTTTTAAGAAATGGTCGCCCGCAGCTTAGTGCAGCATGGTGGCCCGTTTGCCCATCGTGTCCCTAGCCCGCTGCCCTTATCGCAGCACGCCGTGCGTGCCTACGGGTGGGCTTCGGGGGCGAACATCCACCAGACCACTACAATCGCAAATACGATGATCTGACGAACAGGAAGGCGGCGGGTGGTCTTGACGTTCTGGACTTCTACTGGACTGGACATGCGGCTCTCTTACGGTCGGGGACTGGCCCCGGTTTGATCTACCTCTTAACGGCACAACACACACAAATCGTTACCGCTAAATTGACTTCGATAAGTACAGTTTTTGTGCCAGGGAGAGCGTCCCTCAATAAATCAAGGGGTTATATCCGATGGCGTGGGTACGGCTGGGAGAGGCCTCCCTCAAGTGGGGGAGCAGGGCAGGGCAAAGTTGTACCGTTTGTAGGGTGTGAGACCGGGGGCGTCGGTCAGTCGGCCAGCACCTGAGCGAGCAGCTTGCGGTAGGGGGTGGTGTCGGGTGTTGTGGCGGCCTCATCCACCGGGTAGGGCAGGGCGGCGTAGCGCACAAAGTGGCCGTTGCCGTCGAACCGGATGGCCGACAGCGCCGCCTTGAGGCCGTCCGGGTGGGGCTGGATCAGCCCTAAAAAGACCACCACCAGATCGCCGTTGTCGGCGCGACCCGGATTACGGCGGGCAGAGAAGTCGAAGTAGCGTAGCCCGTCACACCGTCCGCAGCCGGTGTGTGGTCTCGACAGATAACGATCCAGCTCTGGCAGCACCGCATGGCGAATCTGCTTGGACTGGGCGGCCCACTGAATGTTGATGCCCCGGTTGGTAAGAATGGCCGGGCCGTCCGCCACCGGATACCCCAGTGCGCGGGCATAGCCGTTCAAGCGGGCCTTGAACAGGGCCGGGTTGGCGGTCCAGTGATACTGCACCCGCTCCGGGCGGCTGTCGGCAGACTGTTGTTGATAAAACCCCGCGTCAATGGTCAGCACACGCGGCGCATGGGGCTTGAAAAACTGCCCGGAAGGGGTGGGGCTGAAGGCACACCCGGCCAGTGCCAGTGTGATGAGCAACAGGGTGGCGTAGCGCAGCGCGGGCCGGGGGGATAAGGTCTGCGTGGGCACGACATTATGGTAGCACGGGCACGACAGGCTGCCGGAGTGTGGCCGGGTTATGGCACCCAGTTACGGGCGGCCAGTTCATCTCGCAACCGTTGCAGGGCCAGCTTTTCGGTGCCGTCATGGCGGCTCAGGCCGAGCGTCTCCAGATAGCTGCGGAAGGTGGCTTCGTTGGCGCTACCCTGAAGCCCAAAATCAATTACATGTTGATTGGCAGCGGCGGTGGAGATGTCGTACTGCCAGGTGAAGTCGATCAACGGGATGCGGTCCGTGTGGGTGTCCCAGGCGGCGAATACCGCAGTCACAAACCCGGCCTGAATCGCTTCACTACTGTTGTTGCTGACGCTGGAGGCGTAACCGGCCTCCTGTAGCACGATCGGGGTGGTGGGGATGGTGCTGACCATGGTGGCGAAGTCCCCCGCTACTACTGACGGCGGCTTGAAGGTAAAGTCACTGTTGAGCGGATAGTAGGTCAACGCCGCCACATCCAGCATCGGTAGCAGGTTCAGGTAGAGGGGGCGAATGGTGGGCTGGTTCAGCACCCCGAATTCCACCACTGTGCTGACCTCCGTGGCGCTGCCCCACAACAGCTCGATACGGGTTTTGGCGGCGTTAAAAAAGGTGGTCCAACTGGACCAGCGCCCACTGTCGCTCCCCAGATGGGCGTTGATTTCATTACCCACGTGGACCCAGCGCAGCTTGCCGCTGGCATTCAAGGTCGTCAGTTGGCCGTGCAGGTGGGTTAAAAAATTCTCGAAGGCGGCGATCACCAGCGGGTCGTCAAAGGTGCGCCCGGCCAGGTCGGAGGGCAGGCGTGGGCCGGGGGTGTCGAGCGGTCGTAATACCAACGTCAGATCGGCAGGCTGGGTTGGATAAAAGCTGTTGATGATGCCAGGCAGGGTGTCGTCATAGCTGCCCACGGTCGGCTCCAGTAGCGCCCAGTCGAGCGACACACTGACCTCCCGCACTCCCAGCGTCATGGCCTCTGCATAGGTGCTGCCGTAGGTCTTGGTGGGGATCTCATTGACCGCCAGCCCCAGCACCCGACCGCTCTGGGGCGAGGTGGTGGCAACATTGCCACCACCACAGGCTGTCAATACTAGTAGTAGTAAGAGAATGGATCGCTGCATGGGCCGTTTCTTGCTGGATTCGATGGTATCTTATCGGATGATGGGACGTCGTAATAGAGCCGGTCTTGATGGGGATCAAGGCCGGGCGGTGCCACCAACGATTATGCTGTGGGTCACGGTCGGGCGGGCCGCAGTTCGGGCAGCACTACCACTGTTTTTGGAACGATTTTGAGATGATGAACAGCAAAGCCCTGTCGTTATTTGCCATTGGTCTGTGGTTGTTGACCATCGTCGGGTTGGGTATCAAATTCAG
>JALWRU010000515.1 GCA_026994095.1 Nitrospira sp.
GTTTTCGGCCTGTACCACAATGGTGGCAGCCTCCGGCGCGGCCCCGGCGGGGGAGTCGTCAATCTCCGGCGCGCCGCCCAGCAACTGGCCGTGGCGGATCTCTTTGCGGCCCACCTCCCGTGGTAGCGCCATGACCACCGGATCGTCACGATTTTCCAGCCCGGTCAGCACCGTTTTGAGTGCGTCCAGATTGTCAAAATTCACCATGCGGGCGGTGCGGCTATTCAGCTCGCCGGGGGTCTGCGGGCCGCGAATGAGCAACTCACACACCAGCGCCAGCTCCTGCTCGTCCAGCGGCAACTGCTCCGGCAGCACATGCCGATACTTGGGCACCAGCGAGCCACCGCCCTCGCTGCGCACCACCAGATTACGCTCCTTGAGCATCTCCAGCCCGCGTACCACACTGGTCTCATCGCAGGACATGACCGGGTGGCGGTTGCTCTTTTGATTGCAGGCATTGGTCAGGCTGTTCAAGGTGAGCGGGTATTGATCGGGGGTGGTGAAGGCCTTTTCGATCAGGCAGCCGAGGATGCGGCACTCCAAAACAGTCAACTCAAAATCCATTTAGTGTCTTTCTATCGGCGTCCGCTTTTGGCTTGTGGGTAACCTCTCCGGGTCGGCAAAATCCTCAACGTAGCGCTGCTACGCCTCCGGTTTTACCTCACCTGCGAGAACACCCACAAGCCAAAATCGAACGCCTACGTCGGTTGGTTTTTTAGGTGGGCGATGCTGGAAACCGATGCCCTTGGCCCAGCGTAGCATAGTGGCCCGCCTGTTCATCGTGTCCCGGCCCGCTGCTTTATCGCAGCAGGCCGTGCCTGCCTCACCAGCGGTACGCCGGTTTGAGGCGGCGCGTTAAATTGGCCCTTTAAGGCGCGGTGGCGGCCGCCGCAAAGTTTGCCAGCGCATGGCCAATTTTGCCGATCACCGGGCCGCAATCGGCGATGTGGTGGCGTTCGGCCATGGCCTTGGGATCGTTGTAGGTGAGCCAGGTCTGCCCCCTCTTATCCTGCCAGATCAGCGCCTTTTGCGGCAGGTCGATGGCGGCGGTCTGGTTGCACTGCATCAACAAGGTGCCGATTTTGGGGTTGCCAAACACAATGAGTTCGGTGGGGCGCAGCACCTTGTCTACCGACTTGGCCCCTTCCGCATGGTCCAGCCGTGCAAACACGGTCATTTTTTTGGCCTTCAACAGTTGCTCCAGCCGGTCGGCGGTCTGGGCCACCGAGTGGGGGCTGGCAATAGTGATCAGGCCGGCAGGCGTCTCATCCGCGTAGGCAGCAGGCAGCCCCGAAAGCGCCGTAAACAGCAATACCCACATGCTCACCCATACCGTCGAAAATCGGGTAGTAATGATCATGCCTGGCCCTCTTGCGCTGTAAATAGTGGGGGGAATGCCAATCCGGCACGGGCTTCACCATACACCAGACCGGGGAGGATTCCCATTCCTGTCGCCGGGCACTTGCATTCAACCGGGTGGGTGCCCAGTATGGCGATTCAACCGTTTTTTGAAGATGCCCGTCGTTGCTGGTGGGTGATGTGTGGCTGCTTTTTCAGGTGGTGATCGGGTTATGGGCGGTGAACATTGTGTGAGCGGCAGCAGCCGGGTGGGTAGCAGGGCATTTTTGTCGATAGTGGGGGCCTATCGTGCTTGAATCCTTGTGGGTGGCCGGGTTCGGGCTGATTTTAGGCTTTGCCATGCTGATACCGGCGGCGGACCGGTTTGTGGCGGGCGGAGCGGCCATCGCCGGGATTTATAAGATTTCACCGTTGGTGGTGGGGCTGGTCATCATCGGTTTTGGCACCTCCGCACCAGAGATGCTGGTGTCGGCCATCGCCGCCTGGGATGGCAAGCCGGAGCTGGCCATCGGTAATGCCATCGGCTCCAATATCTCCAATATTGCGCTGGTATTGGGAGCGGCTGCGCTGGTGGCCCCGCTGACGGTCCAGTCGAGTGTGTTGCGTCGGGAGTTGCCGATCCCCCTGATCGCCATGCTGATCGCGTTGGTCCTGCTGCTCGATGGGGTGTTGAGCCGACAGGAGGGAATCCTGTTGCTGGCCGGGTTTGTGTTGTTGATCTACGGCACCGTGCAGCTGGCGCTGCGGCAAAAAAGCCGCGCCGGGGCCGACCCGATGGAGAGCGGATACGCCGACGCCATTCCGGTGGGCATCACTACCGGCAAGGCGATCATGCTGACCCTTACCGGGCTGGCGTGGCTACTGGTGAGCGCCCGTATGCTGGAGTGGTCGGCGGTGCAGGTGGCCCACGCCTGGGGTATGAGCGATCTGGTGATCGGCCTGACGGTAGTCTCTGTCGGCACCGGGCTGCCGGAGCTGGCCACCGCCATTAGCGCTGCCAGAAAGGGCGAGCATGAAATGGTCATCGGCAACGTGGTCGGTTCCAACACCTTCAACATTCTGGCGGTGATGGGTATCGCCGGAACCATCCATCCCGGCGGTTTTGGGCCGGAGGTATTGAGCCGCGACTTTCCGGTGATGGTCGGCCTGACCCTGGCGCTGTTCGTGATGGCCTACGGCTTTCGAGGGAGCGACGGCTGCATCAACCGGCTGGAAGGGGCCATCCTGCTGGCTGCCTTTGTCGGCTATATGGGCT
>JALWRU010000516.1 GCA_026994095.1 Nitrospira sp.
GAGATGGTCAACAGGCCGTCAGCCAGCGCTGCATCGGTCACCTGCACATGCTCTGCCAGCCGAAAACGCTGCTGAAAGCTGCGCCGGGCGATACCGCGATGCAAGAACTGCTCACCCTCGGCGAGTTCCTGCGAGGCCTTGTCGCCGCTCACCGTGAGGGCCGGACCCTCCACCTGCAGGGTCAGCTCGTCTTCGGTAAAACCGGCCACCGCCATGGTGATGCGGTAGTTCTGCTCATCCACCGCCACAATGTCGTAGGGCGGAAAAGTGGTGGTGTTCTGGGCGGCCCGGTCGAGCAGCCCCGGCAGGCGCTCATAGCCGATTGAAGAACGGAACAGGGGGGATAGATCAAAACCAGTCATGGGTTGTCTCCTTCTAATGTAGACAGTAAGACCGCCGGGAGACACACCACACGGCGCCGACTCCCGGCGTATGGGTTGTTAGGTGACGGCGGACCCGTTATCGGCATCCTCCGTCACCCCTTATTTAATGCACAATCTGGCACTGTCAACCGCTTGGCGTTGTGACGCTGATTCGCCAGAAACGCAGGGCGGGGCAGGGCGGCCCCGATCAGACTGGCGGCGGAGGTCACTTTTTGCGCGTATCCCTGCATGCTAAACAATCGCTGGCGTTTGTATCGCCCGCCACCGAACTGCTCTACGGCGGTGCGGCTGGCGGCGGCAAGAGCCACCTGCTACGGGTGTCGGCCATCCGCTGGTGTCTGGAGGTGCCGGGTATCCAGTGTTATCTGTTCCGAAAATCCCACCCGGACCTGCGCGCCAATCATCTGCGTGGTGCGGGCGGTCTGCCCGCCCTGCTGGCCACCGCCACCGGGCGCGGGCTGGTGAAATGGCACGATCAGGCGCGGGAGTTCCGGTTTGATAACGGTGCCATCCTCAAGCTGGCGCACCTGCAACACGAAGGCGATCTGGACAAGTATCAGGGGGCCGATATCCATGTCCTGTTGATGGATGAACTGACCCACTTTTCTGCCCATCAGTACCGCTTTTTGCGGGCGCGGGTGCGGCTGGGAGGGCTGCAGGTGCCCGACCGGTATGCGGCCCTGCTGCCGCGCATCGAGTGCGCTACCAATCCCGGCTCCATCGGTCACGCCTGGGTCAAACGTAGCTGGATCGAACCGGCCCCGCCCTTTCAAATCCACACCGCGCCCACCGACGACGGCGGTATGCAGCGTCAATATATCCCCGCACGGCTGGCTGACAATCCCACGCTGGCAGAGCGCGATCCGGGTTATCTGGCGCGGCTGGAGGGGTTGTCTCATCCGGCGCTGGTGAAGGCCATGCGCGACGGCGACTGGGACATTGTGGCCGGGCAGGCGCTGGAGATGTGGAGCGGTGAACGGCATGTGATCCGGCCTTTTGCCATCCCTCGCCACTGGCTGCGCTTTCGTTCCATCGACTGGGGCAGCAGCAAGCCGTTTTCCATCGGTTGGTGGGCGGTGGCCGACGGCAATGACGGCCCGTTAAATAAAGACGGTATCCCCCACATTCTGGCGGCGGGCACGCTGGTGCGTTACCGCGAATGGTACGGCTGGAACGGCGCGCCGGATCAGGGCCTCAGAATCACCGCCAGACAGGTGGCCAGCGGGCTGCTGGAACGTCAGCAGGAGGGGGAGAAGATCGTCTATACCGTGGCCGACCGGGCCATGTTCAACCGCAATGACGGCCCCTCGGTGGCGGAACACTTTGCCCGTGCCGGGGTGCCGTTGCGGCCGTCGGATTCGGCCCGAAAGGCCGGTTTTCAGGAGGTGCGGGCGCGTCTGATCGGCACCGACGGCGCCCCCGGTCTGGTGGTGTTTGATACCTGTCGCGACGGGGCCATCCGTACCCTGCCCAATCTGGTGCTGGACCGGGACGACCCGGAGGACGTGGACACCCGCACCGAAGACCACACCTACGACGAACTGCGCTACGCCTGCATGAGCCGCCCCTGGGTGCAGCGCAGTCCCCGTCGATCATCCGCTGGCGACCGCTGGCAGCAAGCGTTTGCGCCGCGCCCCAGCGCCCACTGGCGCACCCACTAGCCCCGCCCAATCGTTTTTTTCAGCCGCACCACTCATCACAGGAGCAAGCCCATGCCGACCGTACCCGAAGCCGAGCCGACCACTACGTCTAACAGCAACCCTGCCGCCACCGGGACCATCGCCCCGGCCCCGGCACAGCAAGGGCCGAACGACATCGCCAGCCCGTCCCGTCGCCCGCGCCGTAAAAAACGCAAGGCCATCAAGCTGGATGCCGCCGGGGAGGCCGCTTTGCTGGCCCGTTTGAGCGGCTATTTCAGGCAGTCCGAGGAGCATCACCGCCCCCACAGAAAGCGTGCTGCGCGGGACCGGGACTACTACGACGGCCAGCAGTGGAGCGAGGCCGAAACCGCCGAGCTGTTGCGCCGGGGGCAGGCCCCCATCGTGGTCAACCGCATCAAACCGAAGATTGATACCATGCTCGGGCTGGAGCGCCGCAGCCGCACCGATGCCAAGCTCTATCCACGCAATCCATCCGACGAGCAGGCGGCGCGGGCGGCCACACAGGCGGTCCGTTATGTGCTGGACGACAACCGCTTCGATCAGGCCCGTTCACAGGTGTT
>JALWRU010000517.1 GCA_026994095.1 Nitrospira sp.
ACGCAAGAGAGCCGCCGCATGAGGAGCCTGCCCCTGCCGTACACCCATAACAATGATCCATCACCTGAATACGGCGGTCGATCAGATCCGCATCGGTAGCATCTTTAATCAATAACCCACGGGCACCGCCAATGCGCATGCGCAGCATCTGGTTGAAATCACAATCAAACAGATACCCCTGCCAGTCGATGCTCACCAGATTACGGCACATGAGATTCGGCAGGGTGGCCGGGTTGAAGGCGTCTGACAGACGGCAGATATAGTCGTCCAGTTCGCCCTCTTTTGCCAGATTTTCGGCAAACCGGGCGATGGGCATGTTGGTGACCGTGAAAAGCCGGTTGAATTCGATGTCAAAACGGCTTTTCAACTCCTGTTTATAGTCGGCCTCCAACTCTGCTTGCGGTCCTGGCAGGCCGGTGCCCACCGGGTTGTAGACCAGCGTGAGCATCAATTCCGGGTCGTCACCATAGCCTTGCCCGTTCAGCAGCTTGAGCGCCTTGATACTCTTTTGGAAGACCCCGTCGCCGCGTTGGGCATCGACGTTGTCTTCTTCATAACAGGGCAGGGATGCCACCACCTCAACCTTGTTCTCTCGATAAAAACCGGGCAGGTAGGACATGCCTGGCTCAAAGAAAATGGTCAGGTTGCAGCGCACCATGACCTGTTTATCCAGTTTGACTGCCTGCTCTACCAGATAACGGAAATGGGGGCTTAACTCCGGAGCGCCACCGGTGATATCAAGGGTAGTGGCCGATGTTTCTGACAAAAAATCAAGCACATGATCGATGGTTTCCAGGTCCATCATCTCGGTGCGGCCAGGGCCTGCGTTGACGTGGCAGTGGCTACAGGTCTGGTTACATTTTTTACCCAGATTGACCTGCACCGTATCTAACCGGTCACGCCGCAGGCTTACCCCGTCGTCAGACAGGCGCTTGGCAAATTGCACAAAAGAGATGGTTTCCATAACAGTGGCTTTCGTCGCAATAGAGGGGACCGCAGATTGGCCAGAATAACCGCAATAGCGCCCCGGTTATTCCGCTACCCGCCGCACTTTATGGATCAAACCCAGACAGTAGGGTGCGCCAGTAGCAGGGCGATCAGAGGCCGAGGTGGGTATTATCAACCGACTGTAGTGGTTCAGACAATCCCACCCGGAATTTTGACACCGGTCGGGACGGCTCTACAAACGTGCACGATACTTGCACCGATCATATTATAATGAATCCGGATGTTGCCCTGTGACCTGACCATAAGTGTTTTTGACGAATGACCGAACGGCTGATTTCACCATCTCCTTTCCAGCGCGGTGTGCGACTGCTGGCAGTGGCCGCCCTGTTGCTGACCTCGGTGAGCTCCGGTTGTGGGCCAGGGGGTGGCAATGACCTGTCCCTGTCTACGACCATCACCGGCATCGTCAAGGAGTCTCGTGCCACCCGCCAGTTGAGCCGCAAACCAGGCGTACTGGCGCGCTTGAGCGCGGCCCTGTTTCCCTCTGCCGAGGCCCTTACCGGCATGCGCGGTGTGGGTGCCGGTGTGCTGGTGCAGCTCTATACCATCGATAACAACGGCAACCGCAACAGCCCTATTCTGTCTCAGGCAGTGACCGTAGCCGGTGGGCGATACACCATGCAGTTACCCAGTTGGGACCTGTACGACAGCAACCTGCCACGGGTGGTTGCGGTGGGCTCGGCGGTGAATCGCACACTCATGCGACGACTGGTGGACGATATCACCACCCAGACCTTTGACCGGGATATCGACCCGGCTTCCGAGGCGGCAGTCCGCATTCTGGTGGGCGACCTGCCCGGTCGCCCTTATTCCAATGTAACGCCGGTGGAGATGGCCGAACTCAACGATCTGGTCGCCAGTGCGGTCGATCCGGTTGGTGGACTGGACATTGACGAGGTCAACCGTGTGGCGGAACTGGTGGCAATGAATACTGAAGCGGTGCAGCGCAAGCTGATTAACATCACCAAGTCGCCCTCCAATATCCGCCCTCTGGCATTGGCAGGGCGGGACTTCCGTATCACCACCGGCCAACCCCTGTCCCTGTCGGCCAATGCCGAAGACCAGGACGGCGACTCCTTTCCCAATAACGGTTTTGTCTGGAGTGTCGAGACCCGACCGGCAGGCAGCGCCATCAATACCACCCCGCCCATCGGGCCGGATTTTCAGTTTCAACCGGATGTGGACGGCAGTTATGTCCTCAAGCTGGTAGTGCAAGACAGCCGTCTGGGTATCAGTCCGCCGGACTTTGTGACCGTCGTCTCCACCACACCACCGGTACAACTGACCCGCAATAACAATGTGGACAGTGAAGGCCACATGGGGCTGGGTCGTAACTGGCTGGTTCATACGCTGGTGGAGCGCGACCCCAATACCAACGAAAACTACACCAACGTCTATTTGCAGTCCATGACGGATCTGGCCCCGATCGGCTGCCCCTGGCGTGTGCGGGCCCCCGGTGCCACCAACGTGCTGCCCAACCTGCGTGATACCAGCCTGCACGGGGCCATTGCCGCCAATGAAGCGATGATGGTGATGGTGATTGACGCTACCCCGACCACTCCCAATGAGGGTGGCGCCGACTTTGAGGTGGTAGCCTTTCCGGTACAGGGCACCCCGGCCTGTAGCCCGGTCAATCCACTCAATCCCACCGCGCCACGTTCGTTGTTCTCGGCCACGACACTGTGGGTAACTGACAATGCCGTGCTGGATACCCAGCCGGATGTGCAGTGCAGCACCCTGACGGATTGCGTCGTGCTGTATATCAATGAGACGATTCCCGGCCAGGATCAGTTGCACTTTCGTACCTTGAGCAACCCTGGCACCGGCTTCCAGGTGGGGGTTGAACAGGTCTACAACGATGGCCTGGTAGGGCATTCCAGCCCACGTTTAAGCCAGGATGGGCAGTGGGTGGTCTATGTGGCCCGCGACCCCGTTGACGGCGATCTGGAGATCTATCGGGCCGACCTGACCAATCTGGCACTCCCACCGTTGCAGGTCACCCGAAACAGCCTGGCTGATGAGCAACTGGCCATCGATGCCACCGCCAGCCGGCTGTTGTTCCGCAACTCTGGCAGCGTGTGGGCGATTGATATTGCCGATGTGCCACAGGGCATGCCCATCGACCCCTTCACCGGCCTGCCGATCGACACCCCCAAGGTGCGGTTGTCAGACAGCCAGTTGACCGCCGGAGAACCCAGTGTGACCGCCGACGGCAGTCTGGCGGCGTTCGTAGGTGACAGCGGTAGCGGCCCGGAGCTATTCACCGTGCTGATCGATGCCACCGCTCAAACCCAGCTTACCAGCGACGGCTCGGTGTCACAGCCGCAGATCGCGCTGGACGGCGGGCGGGTGCTGTTCCGCTCTGCACGGGACGGGGACCACGAATTCTACCTGCGCTAGCGCGCCCCTGCCTTACTCCTCAACGACCCGGTGTTCCCGGTGTCGGGGTAGGTAATCGATACCAACGTCAACCCGCGCGCGGGCGCAGTCTCTGCGGCGGCGGTACGGTCCTGTTGCTGACGCACCCACAACAACCAGTCTGGCGACTGCTGCCCACGCCCCACCGCCACCAGTGAACCGACCAGGTTGCGCACCATCTGCTTCAAGAAGCCGCTGCCGCGCACGTCAATATGCAGTTCGTCCGCATGCACCTCCCCCCCGCCGTCGGTATCGCCTCCACCCGCCCGCCGGATGGTGATGGACGTGATCGTGCGAACGGCGGTTTTAGCACCGCATCCAGAGGCTCGAAAACTGCTGAAGTCGTGTTCACCAATCAGGTGGGTGGCGGCCTGCTGCATGGCCGCCAGATCTAGCCTGGCCGGGTGAAACCAGCTTATACGGTGACGAAACGGGCAGCGCACCGAATGATTGAGGATGCGATAGCGGTAGTGCTTTTCACCGGCGCTAAAACGGGCGTGAAAGTCGGCGGGTACCGCCTCGGCACCGACCACCGCAATATCGTCTGGTAACTGGGCATTGAGCGCCCGCAGCCAGGTGGCCGGAGGCATCTGACGGCGGCTGTCAAAATGGGCGGTCTGGGCCAGCGCATGCACCCCGGCGTCGGTCCGCCCGGCCCCGTGCAGGGGGACTGGGCGGCCTTCAATGCGACTGAGTATCTGCGCGATCGTGGCCTGAATGGAGACTGCGTTGGGCTGCTCCTGCCAGCCGTGGTAGGCGGTGCCGTCGTAGCGCAAGGTCAGACGGATACGCTGGAGCGGGCGAATATCCTCGCCATCATCGGTGTCAGGGACGGGACAGGTCATACTGCAACACTGCCCATTCCGGGGTGACATCGGGCACTACCCCGTAGACCGGCATGATCCACCAGAAGACCAGCATGGTAATCAGCCCCACTGCGATGATGTTCAACCACAAACCGGCCCGCGCCATCTGCGGGATGCGCACATAGCCACTGCCAAACACAATCGCGTTGGGGGGCGTAGCGACCGGCAACATGAACGCACAGGACGAGCACAATACCGCCGGTAACATAAACAGCACCGGGTGTTGCCCTGCGCTCACCGCCAGGGCCGCCAGAATCGGCATGAACAGGGTCGATACGGCGGTATTGGAGGTGATCTCGGTCAGGAACACCATCACCACACACAGGGCCAGAATCAGCAGCAGTAGCGGGGCGCCGGAGATGGCCTGAAACTGGTTGCCGATCCAGCCTGCGAGGCCGGTCTCCCGCACCCCCTTGGCCAAGGCCAGCCCACCACCAAACAGGATCAAGACCCCCCAGGGGATGGTGTTGGCGGTGGCCCAGTCCAGCAGCCGCTCTGGTGCCTTACCGGGTTTTGCCGGCAGTCCGGCGGGGATCATAAACAGCAGGATAGCGGCGGCTACCGCCACAGTGGCGTCGTGTACCCAGCCGTTCACCCCCAGAAAACTGGACCAGCCGGGGATGGTGATCAGCCCCAGATCGATCGGTTTTCTAAAGATCCAGGCGGCGGCGGTGAGGCCAAATACCCAGGCCACCCGTCGTTCGGGTCTGCCCATGGGTGGCAGCGCCGCCAGCCGCTGGTTGACCACCTGTTGACCACCGGGCAACTCGGCCATGTGGATGGGAAAGGCCACCCGGGTCAGGTACAGCCAGGTGAGTGGCAAAAAGACCACCACCAGCGGCAACGCCACCTTCATCCACAACACAAACGAGATTTCCGGTGCAGCGGGAAAGATCTCTGCCAGTTGACCGGCAAACACCACATTGGGGGCAGTCCCCACCAGTGTGCCCATACCGCCGATATTGGCCGCGTAGGCCACCGCCAGCATCAGACAGACCGCCAGTTGGGATAACTCTTTGTCGTCGGCCACGCTGGTGCCGCCAGCGGTGGCGGCTTCTACCAGTATGGCCATGCCGATGGGCAGCATGATCAAGGTAGTGGCTGTGTTAGAGATCCACATGGACAAAAAGCAGGTGGCCACCATCATGCCCAGCACCAGCCGCCTGGGAGAGACCCCCACCCGGTGGACGATGTGTAGCGCCATACGCTCGTGCAGGTTCCACCGCTCGATGGCGCGGGCCAGCATAAAGCCGCCTAAAAACAGAAAAATAAAATGATGTCCGTAGGCGGAGGCCAACTGGCTCGATTTGAGCACCCCGGACAGGGGAAACAGCACGATGGGCAGCAGCGCGGTGACATAAATAGGCACCGCCTCACTGATCCACCACAGGGCCATCCACAGGGCAATGCCAAGGGTTCGCCAGCCCGGATCTGACAGCCCCTCCGGGGTCGGCAACAGGCACCAGACGGCAAAGCCCACCGGCCCCAGCCAACGGCTGGTCTGTTGAAGTCGATGGATCACCGGGTCGATCATACCGTGATTGCTCCGCCAGAAAAAGTGCACCATGCGGTTGCGTCAACAGGCCGACCTTCGGTAGCGTGCCATCATGGCAGGAGGGATTCGCATCACGGGCGGGTCGTTGCGCGGGCGACGACTGAAGTCACCAGAGGGCCGGGGGGTGCGCCCCACCTCCGCACGGGTACGTGAGGCCATGTTCAGCATTCTGGCCGGGCGCGTGCCCGGTGCGCGGGTGCTGGACTTGTACGCGGGTGCGGGCACGTTGGGGCTGGAGGCCTTGAGCCGGGGGGCAGCCAGCGTCGATTTTGTGGAGCGCAGCCGCACCCACGCGGCGATCATTCTGCAAAACCTGGAGGGGCTGCAACAGGCCGACGCAGGGCGCGTAAAAATTCGCGAGGTGGGGGACTTTATCCGCCGTTTTGGTGACGCCCCACCCTACGACCTGATCCTGGTGGACCCGCCCTATCGGGTGAATGAACTCAAACGGATATTGCCGCTGTTGAGCCGCGTTCCTATAATAACCAGCACGGGGGTGGTGCTGGTGGAACACGAGCGCCGTCTACCGGATTCAACCTGGTCCTCATGGCAGGTGGTTCAGACCCACCACTATGGCGACACCGACCTTACCCTGCTGCAGCAGGCCACACCTGACCCTGGACCAACCCCGTAGTTGGTTGCCTTACCTTATGCCCCGTCACGCGCTTTATCCCGGCACCTTTGACCCGGTCACCAATGGCCATGTGGACATTGTGCAACGCTGCGCCACCCTGTTTGACCACATTACCGTGGCTGTGGCGGTCAATCCATCCAAGACACCGCTGTTCCCGCTGGAGGTTCGGCTGGACATGTTGACCCAGGTGTTTGCCCACACACCCAAGGTGACGGTGGCCTCGCTGGACGGCCTGCTGGTGGACTTTGCCCGCAAGCACAAGGCCCACGCACTGGTGCGCGGGCTCAGGGCGGTATCCGACTTTGAGTATGAGTTACAAATGGCGTTGATGAACCGCCGTCTGGACGATTCGATTGAAACCCTCTTTTTGATGCCCAGCCAAGAGTATACTTACCTCTCTTCGAGCATCGTAAAAGGGGTGGCAAGGGCGGGCGGAGATGTCCGCTCGCTGGTGCCCGATTGTGTCTATGAGCGTTTGGAGGCGCTGCCAACATCATGAGCGAACCCACTTCATCCGGCCCGCAACTGGCCAGCCGTCTCAGCAAGGTCAAGCCGTCGGCAACCTTGACCATCAGTGCCGAGGCGGCACGCCTCAAGGCGGCCGGGGTCGATGTGGTCAGTCTGGCTGCAGGCGAGCCGGACTTCAGCCCGCCAGCCCACGTGCAGGAAGCGGTCGTTAAGGCCATTGCCGACGGCAAAAACCGCTACACCCCCACCGCCGGTATACCGGAGTTGCTGGACGCCATCAGCCACAAATTCCAGCACGACAACGGTCTGACCTATGATGCCAAACAGATCCTGGTAGGTGCCGGGGCCAAGAATGTGCTCTACACGGTGGCTCAGGCGCTGTTAAACCCCAAGGACGAGGTGGTCATCTGCGCGCCGTTCTGGGTCTCCTACCCGGACCAGACGTTTTTGCACGAAGCCCGCCCGGTAATGATCCGCACCCGCGAGTCGGACAACTTTGTGGTCAGCCCGTCAATCTTGAAGAAGACCGTCGGCAGAAACACCAAGGCCATCATCCTCAACTCGCCCTGCAACCCGACCGGGGCGGGCTACAGCCGTGCTGATCTGGAGGCGGTGGCCGAGATCGCGCTGGAGACCGATGCCTGGATTATCTCGGACGAGATCTACGACAAGATCGTCTACGACGATTTTGAGCACGTAAGTATCGCCTCCCTGTCGCCTGAGGTGGCCGCCCGCACCATTACCGTCAACGGTATGTCCAAGACCTACGCCATGACCGGCTGGCGCCTGGGTTATGCGGCGGGCAATGCCGAGGTGATCGCCGCCATGCGGGTGATCCAGAGCCAGAACGTGAGCAATGCACCCTCCATCGTGCAGTGGGGCGGAGTGGCGGCGCTGACCGGCGACCAGTCCTGCGTGACCGAAATGGTGGCAGCCTTCCAGCAGCGTAAGGACTATGTGGTGGAGCGGCTCAACAAACTGCCGGGAGTCTGGTGTTTTGAGCCGAAAGGGGCGTTCTACTGCTTTCCCCGGATTGCCCACTACTTTGGGATGACCTGTGGCGATGTGGTCATCGACAATTCCACCGATCTGGCCGCCTACCTGTTGGGCGAGGCCAAGGTGTCGGTGGTGCCCGGGGCAGCCTTTGGCGGGGATGAATACATCCGCCTGTCGTTCGCCTGTGGCATGGAGCAGCTCACCACCGGGCTGGACCGGATCGAGGCGGCGTTAGCCCGCCTCAGCCCAAGCGAACATTACGATAAACGACAAGAACATCTGGAGCAAAAGCGCTTTTAGCCATGCCGTTGTACGAGTACCGATGCCTCACCTGTGAGCATACCTTTGAGGCCATTCAAAAATTTTCTGACGATCCGCTGAACGAGTGCCCGGAGTGTGGCAAGGAGGTGGCCAAGTGTGTCTCCACCCCCGCCATCCAGTTCAAAGGGAGCGGTTTTTACATTACCGACTACACCGACAAGTCCGGGGCCAAGAGTGACAAGACGGTCACCCCTAAAGGGGGTGGCAAGGTCGACACCAAAACCGACACGAAGTCGGGGGGTGGGTCAAGCGGGTCGAAAGGCTCAACCGGGTCGGGTGCCAGCAAGGCCAGCACCAAAACCGACTGATCGATTGTCGGCAACGGCGACCGGCAGGCTTTAGCCGGTGACGAAGAACCGCATAATGTCGTTGTAAAAGGCAAACGCCATCAACGCCAGCAGGGCGAACAACCCGGCCTGCTGTGCCACACCGCGTATGCGCTCACTGACCGGCTTGCGGAAGATCGCCTCCGCCGCCAGAAAGACCAGATGGCCGCCGTCCAGCACCGGGATCGGCAGCAGGTTCAGCACCCCCAGATTGACCGACAGCAGTGCCACAAACAGCAGCACATTCATGAAGCCGATCTGGGCTTGCTCCCCGGCCATCTTGGCGATCAGGATCGGCCCACCAATGGTATCGCTGGGGATCACGTTCTGGATCAGTTTAACGATCCCTAACAGGGTCAGGTAGGTCACGTCGTAGGTGCGTTCCAGGCCCAACACAACGGCCTCGATGGGGTTGTAGCGCACCCGCATGGTTTCACCGTTGGCGGTAATACCCATGCGCCAGACGTCGACCTTCTCTTTGAAGATATTTTCACCTTCGGTCTGGCGCGGGGCCACACTCAACTGCACCGGCAGGCCGCCCCGATCGATCTCGATCTGCAAGGCATTGCCGTTGGACTCCTGCACTGCCTGGGCCAGTTGCGACCATTCCCGCACCGGCTTGCCGTCAATGGCGACAATGGTATCGTCGGCCATCATGCCCGCCTCGGCAGCGGCTGATTCGGCAACGACCTCGCCAATCTGGGCGGTGGGCACGTTCACGCCCCACATAAAGACGCCAATAAAGATCAGCGCAGCGGTAATCAGGTTGAACAGGGGGCCAGCGAAGACAATCGCCATGCGCTGCCAGACCGCTTTGCCGGAAAAGGTCCGGCGCTTTTCTTCAGCCGACATCTGGTCGTCGTCTTCTTCGCCAAACATGCGCACATAGCCACCCAGCGGAATGGCCTTCAAGGCGTACTCGGTCTCACCCCGGGTAAAAGCAAAGATGGTGGGGCCAAACCCGATGGCAAAGGTCAATACCTTTACACGGCACCAGAGGGCCACCAAAAAATGCCCCAGCTCGTGCACAAAGATGAGCACGGCCAGAACCACAATAAACGAGATGATCGAGGTAAGTGTCAAAGCTGAATCCGTACCGTTAAAGGGGGCTGTAAACAGGGCAAAGAGAGGCGCCTCTACCTCTTATCGGCGATCCCCCCCTTAAAGTCTACCCGTCCTGTTGAAAAGTGGTCAATCTGACGCCGAATATTATCGGTCAACACACAACATTAGCGTTATGCCAGCCACTCACTTGCGCTCCGCAGGGGCTTGTGATTACAATGCGCCACCCTTTTGACAAGGGCCAAAAACAGGCTGAGGGCCTGCCGCTATTATTTCAGGTCGCCGCATACGGGAGAGTTTGATGCGCAAATTACTGGTTATTTCAGCACTGTTATTGTCCAGCACGGTGGCTATGGCCGAGGAGTCCAAATGGGCCGGTGATGTGGCACTGGGCTACTCCCGTACCTCCGGCAACTCGGAGACGGCCAGTCTGTCTGCACTGGTTAACACCAAACGTGACTTTGAGCGTTGGGCCGTATCTGGCTCGTTTGAGGCGCTTAACACCGCCAGCACCCCCAGCGCTCCGGGCAGCACCAGTGGCACCACCGCAGAGCGATATCTGGCCCGCGCCCAGGGTGACCGCAAATTGGGAGAGCGCACCGCCCTGTTTGTGCGAGTGCAGTGGGAGAGCGACCGCTTTGGCGGCTTTGAGCAGCGCCTGTCCGA
>JALWRU010000518.1 GCA_026994095.1 Nitrospira sp.
CCAATGGCACTCCAGCTCGGCCTGATAGTCCGGGTCCATCTGCTGCACAGTGGCCAACACCGCCTCGCGCCAGCCCTGCGAAAACTGGCCGGACAGCAGCGCGACCACGGTGCGATCGGACGGATGCTGGAGACGCTCCGGGTGACCGGGCAGTCCTCCCTGAGCGTGTTCCAGCACCCGCCCTAACGCGGCGCGCAAATGCGCATATCCAGCCCGATCGTCGCCCAACAGGGCGCTGAGACCGGGTTCGGCAGCCAGCAGTCGTAACTGCAACAGCTCAAAAAACCGGCCCCGTAACAGGCAACGGAACAGGCTCTCCCGCACCGCATCCACCTGTTGGTCTACATCGGTCCCTCGCCGGGGAGATGTCTGCACCATTGCCAAATCCCACCTGAATCACTACAACGCAACGCCTGCCGATAGGGGGGTACGACGTCACCCTGACCGCACCCTACCAGGCCGGTAACAGGCGGTGCCACACCTTGGTCGTACCCCCCCGGGGCGCACAGGGCAAGTATGGCCAGCGGTCTCAAGGCGCGGCATGACGAGGGTCATGACCAGAGGCTGTTATTTATGGGCGGCAAAGGCAGGCTCTCGATCTGGTGCCTGGATAAATCCGCAAAATTCCCACGTCGGGGGGCTATAAGTGGGGCACAATACGGCCCCATGACTCCGCTATTACTCAGTCTGCTGGCGGTTGCCCTGACCCTGGCGGCGTTCACCCCCTATATTCGCGCCATCCTGCGTGGCACCATCCGCCCGCATCTGTTCTCGTGGATCATCTGGGGCGCGGCTACGCTGGTGGTGTTCTCGGCCCAGCTGGCGGACGGCGGTGGCATTGGCGCATGGCCCATCGGCCTGTCGGGCATGATTACGGTGGCGGTGGCCTATCTGGTCTATCACACCAACCCGACCCCGGACATCACCCGCATGGACTGGCTGCTGTTTACACTGGCCATGAGCGCCCTGCCCCTGTGGTATTTCACTACCAACCCGCTGTGGGCGGTGGTACTGATGACCGCCATCGACCTGACCGGGTTCGGCCCGACCCTGCGCAAAAGCTTTGCCCGCCCGTTTGAAGAGGGGCTGACCCCGTTTGTATTGATGGCCCTGCGCAACGGTGTGGTGATCGGCGCGCTGGCGCACCACTCGGTGACGACCGTGCTGTTCCCCGCCGCAACCGGATTGGCCTGTGTGTTGGTGATTGTGCTGGTATTACTGCGCCGTCGCCAGGTGGCAAAAACGCACCGCCCGACCGGAGCCCCATAGGCCCCACCTGCCGTTCGGCTCAGTCGCCCTGAGCGGTGGGGGCGACCGTCTGGACGGGCAACAACGGCTGCGGCTCGCCAATACCATACCCCTGCGCGTAGTCGATACCGATCTCCCGCAGCACCGCCATAATGGCGTCATTTTCGACCCACTCGCCGATGGTCTGCATGCCCATCACCTGGCCTACCCGATGGATGGCCGCCACCATCTCACGGCCCACCGGGTCGGTGGTGATGTTACGGATCAGGCTGCCGTCGATTTTGAGGTAGTCGATTTTCAGGTCGTGCAGGAAACTGAACGACGACAAGCCGGAACCAAAGTCGTCCAGCGAGAATTTGCAGCCGATGTCCCGCAGCCGGTCGATCAGGTTCATGGCCGCAGCCAGATTGGCGATGGCGGCGGTTTCGGTAATCTCAAAGCAGATCTGCTGGGGCAGGATGGTGCCGGAGGCGAACTGGCGGCAGACGAACTCCAGCAGCCACTCCTCCCCCAGGGTCTGGCCCGACAGGTTGATCGACGCGCTGGCCAGGCTGCGACCCGCGCCGTTGCCGTACAACTGCTCCAACTCGGCAAAAGTGTGCTCGATGATCCAGCGGTCCAGATAGGGCATGAACGAGAACCGCTCGCAGGCAGGCAAAAACGCCCCCGGCGGGATGGTATTACCGTCCTCGTCCCGGTACCGTACCAACACCTCGAAGCGGTCGCCGGACTCGCTGCCCACGACCGGTGCGATGGTCTGGGCGTAGATGATCAACTGGTTGTTGTTGAGCGCCTCGGTGATGCGCGGTACCCACTGGGCCGCCCCACGACGGCCCAAGACCTCCTGATCGTCTTCCTGAAACAGGTGCGCCCGTCCCCGGCCTTTATCCTTGGCCACATAACAGGCGCTGTCGGCCTGCTGCATCACCTCGCTGGAGCCGCCGTTACCCGGTCGAATGGGCACCACTCCAACACTACAACCCACTGTAAATACACGATTGTCGTAAGAGAACGAAAACTCGCGGGTGGTGTGAATCAGCCGGTTGGCCACATGCAAAGCATCGTCCGGCAGGCAGTTGTAGAGCAGGATGGCAAACTCATCGCCCCCCAGCCGCGCCACCGCCGGTTTGAGACCATCACCATTAAATTCGCTGACCGACTCGGTGCGTCGGGTCTGCTGCTTGTACAGGCCGGTGAGTTGCCGTAGCAGCTCGTCGCCCGCATGGTGACCACAGGTGTCATTGACTACCTTGAACTGGTCCAGATCCAGATAGATCAGGGCGTGGGGGGTGTCACCCTCGCTGATGGTACGGCAGACCTGATCCAGCTTCTGTTCAAAGGC
>JALWRU010000519.1 GCA_026994095.1 Nitrospira sp.
CCTTCTACACCGATGAGCTGGCCGAGCTGGTAGCGCAGGTGTGGGGGCGGGAGTTGTGGCTGTTCGGTTACGATCTGGACGGCGTTGTGCCGGGGCGGGGGGTGCTGCACCGGGCGGTAGCGCCTGCCCAGAAGGCCGCCATCCGCTATGATTACGCCGCCGACCGACTGGTAGTGGATGGTCGCGAGATCCACCGGGATGATCCAATCCTGTCAGCATCGGCGACCGCGACCGTCGCGGCAGAGAAGGGATAGGTCGGTCATGTTTGCCTGGAAAAACAGCTCCAAAGGCCGTCACGGCCCGGATCAGCGCATCCTGCTGGTGTCGTTGCAAAAGTGCGGCACCCACCTGATTCAGCGGGTGTTCGAGGCAGCGGGACTGACCGGCGTGGGGGTGGCACAGGCCAGCCTCGAAGACTTTAACCGGCTTAAAAACGGCGAGTACTTCTGGTCCCATTTTGCCCCCAACTACGATGTGCAGATGGAGCTTGAGAAAGACGACAGCGACCTGCGCATCATCTTCAATTTTCGTGACCCGCGCGATGTACTGGTGTCCTGGTATCACTGGATGCACCCCAAGACCGAAGGCTCCATGCACGGCCATATCGCCTATATGAAAAAGGTCTACGCGGCCTTTACCGACGAGCAGATCATGGAGTTCTTTATCCGTAACGACAAGTTCCGTTACGACGAGTACAACCCGATTGAGCACTTTCGCCTGTCGCGGGTGCTGTACTTTCACCCACAGGTCTGCAACGTACGCTTTGAAGAGCTGATCGGGGCCGGCGGTGGCGGTAGCGTCGAGATGCAGGTGGCCACCGTACAGCGCATGCTCGACTATCTGGGGCGGGCCGATGCGGATGCGGAGCAGATCGCCGCACAGGTATTCGATACCGGCAGCCCGACTTTTAGAAAGGCGCAGATCGGCGGTTTTCGTGAGGCCCTGTCAGCAGAGCAACTGGCGCTGGTGCATGAACTGCACGGGGACGTGATTTCCCAGTACGGGTATGCGCTGGATGAGTAGGCTGACCCGCTATCTACGCCGTCTGCTGGGCGAACCGGTGCCCCCGGAGCAGCCCTACACCGGGGCGACCATCAGTGGCACCTTCTCGGACGTGTCGGTGGGCGAACGGGTCTCTTTTGGCGGACGGGTATTTATCCACGCCCGTGCGCCCATCTCCATCGGCTCTGACGTGATGATCGCCGCCGGAACCCAGATTCTTACCGCTACCCACGACCCGGAAAATCACCCCATGTGGGCCGAAGGGGTGCGCCGCCCGGTGCAGATTGGTAACCATGTATGGATCGGCAATAGCGCAATTATCCTGCCGGGGGTGAAGATCGGCGACTACGCCATTGTCGCTGCTGGTGCTGTGGTGCATCGACATGTGCCGGAGGCGGCGGTGGTGGGTGGTGTACCGGCCCACATCCTGCGCTATCGGGATATGGAGCGGTTACTGGCCAACCCCTTTGAAAATCCCAATTATCGCGGCCAGCCTCGCCACGAGTCGTTTTTGGCCGATGACGCGGTATGCAAAGAAGCGCCAAAAAACGGCGGCTGACCCGGAGTAGAATGTCGCATTTTACCCCTATGGAACCGACCCTTTTAACTGGTCCAGCTGCCCTTGCCGCTTCGATTGAGGTGGCGAGTTGATGACCCCGTCAAACAAGCTGAATCGATGGATCGGTGAACTGGCCAATTGGCGTGATCGGCGGCGCAAAAAGGGGGCGTTTTACCAGCAGTTTTTATCCTTTAGCCGGTTGCCGGGAGGGGACCGGCTGCCCCTCGACTGGCAAGACCGGTATCCCTGCCTCGATGACGATACCGGGTCTACCCTGTTTGACAAACATTACACCTATCACACCGCCTGGGCGGCGCGGGTGTTGGCACGATCTCGCCCGGAGGTGCATGTGGACATTGGCTCCATGCTGCATTTTTCCACGCTGGTGTCGGCCTTTATTCCGTTCCGTTTTCTGGATTATCGACCGGCGGAGGTGACATTGCCCGGGCTGGAGGTAGGCAGTTGCAATCTACAAGCACTGGAGATGCCGGACCAGTCGGTGCAATCGCTGTCCTGTATGCATGTGGTCGAGCATGTGGGGTTGGGCCGTTACGGTGACACCCTGGAGCCGAATGGTGATTTGCTGGCGATGGCTGAACTGCAACGGGTGTTGGCACCCGGCGGCTCGCTGCTGTTTGTGGTACCGGTGGGGGCTCCCAAAATCATGTTCAATGCCCACCGAATTTACTCCCGCCAGCAAATCCTTGATCAATTTGATGAGCTGACACTGGTAGAGTTCACCTTAATTCCCATGACCCGACCCGAAGGTTTAATGGTAGACGCAACGAATCAGGATGCCGATGCAGAGACCTATGGGTGTGGCTGTTACTGGTTCAGCCGTCCGGAGCGCTGACAGGCTTCATGTTTTTTCCTGAGCGTATCACCCCCATGCAGCATTTTTTCCGGGCCTCGTTACAGAACGGCTATCAGGCGGTGATCGCCGAACTGCGGGAGTCGTTGATTCACGGCTTTGAGTGGCGTGGGTCGATCCCCTGTCGGGCGGCCACG
>JALWRU010000520.1 GCA_026994095.1 Nitrospira sp.
GGTGGCGATGATGCTCACCGAACCGCCGTTCTCAATGTTGCGGGCCAGCCCGAAGAACTTGCGCGGCACGACCAGCGCCTCGGAATCCACACCGCCCGACATGGTGCGACCGCCACGGGCACCCAGATTAAAGGCGCGGCCCATGCGGGTGATGCTGTCCACCAGCACCACCACATCGTTGCCACACTCCAACTCCACTTTGATGTGGTCGAGTGTTAACTCGGTCAAATTAAGATGGTCTTTGGGGCCGTGGTCGTTGGAACTGGCCAGCACCTCCGCCTCCACCCCCCGCCGGAACATGGTGACCTCTTCTGGCCGTTCGTCGATGAGCAGCACGATCACCCGTGTGTCCGGGTCGCCCGCATGAATGGCGCGGGCCATGCCGCGAATCAACTCGGTTTTACCGGTTTTGGGTGGTGCCGCGATCAGCCCGCGAGAGCCTTTTCCCAAGGGAGCGAGCAGGTCCACAGCACGCATGGACAGATCCCCCAGCGCACCCAGGTCAAACCGGTCTACCGGGGTGATGGGCACCAGGTCTTCAAACGCCTCACGTTTTTTGAACTGCTCCGGGGTGAGGCCGCAGATGCTGGTCACGTCGGCCAGCGCAGGGCCACGGCCACCGCCTTTGGCAAGCGGTCCTTCAATGCGGGCACCGGATACCAGCCCATATTTTTGCATCAACGGTCGCGGTACGACCGGATCTGTAGGGTCCGCCCGGAACGATCGCTTCGGGTCACGCAGGACACCGCCCCCCTTGCGGGTGGACGCCAGTACCCCGCTGGCCATTTCTGACATGTCTTAAATCCCTCGGTAGGTGTAAACGACGATACTTAATGTCGATTGGGCCGGGGGAGATCAACGGATCAAACCCCGGCAGGCGGCTACGATTCAGGCCGGGTCTGCCAAACAGATGCAGACCGGGCACCGCCGCTCAACGTGGCCCCATTATGGCCGGATTAAACCCCGTACTGCGACCGTTTCTTGTGGTTTTTAATCATTTTTTTACTTCACCCCCGCAACGGTGACCACCACAGCACCCCCACATCGCAAAGGGGGGTAAGGGGGGATTTTGTTTCTGTTTCTGTTCCTGATCCTGGCTTTGAGGGGGCTTTGAAGGGGCTTCGAAGCCCCTTTGTAGGTGGGTGTAAATCAAATAAAAACAACAGTTTTAATCGGATTTCCTCACTTGTTTAAGAACCACCTTAAATCGGGTCAATCCGGCCCGGTTCAGGGGGGTGAAGCCCCTTCGATTGATCGCTACCAAGCCCCTTCAAAGGGGGGCTGTTACCATGCGGGGGGTATGACACAAAAAAAGCCACTCAACCCGGATGTGCGGTCGGTGTATGACCGTTTGTTGGCCCACTTCGGCCCGCAGAAGTGGTGGCCTGCCGACAGCCTGCTGGAGATGTGCGTGGGGGCGATCCTCACCCAGAACACCTCCTGGAGCAATGTGGACAAGGCCCTTCATCAGCTTAAAGAGCATGGTTGTTTGACCCTGCTCGCGCTGGCCGCCATCGACGAGCAGGAACTGGCCCGGTTGATTCGATCGTCTGGCTATTTCAACCTGAAGGCCCGCCGTCTGAAGGCGTTTGTGCGGTTTGTGATCGACGGTTATGGCGACCTTGCCACCATGCTGGCAAGCCCCTTCACACGGCTGCGCCCGGCGCTGCTGGCGGTGTACGGTATCGGCCCGGAGACGGCTGATTCCATCCTGTTGTACGCCGCCCATCAGCCGGTGTTTGTGATCGACGCCTATACCACCCGCATCACCTCGCGCATCGGCTGGGTGGAGGCGCAGGTTCGGTATGACGATCTACAGGTGCTGTTTATGAATCATCTGCCTGCCGAAGCCCCGCTGTTTAATGAATATCATGCCCTGTGGGTGATGCTGGGCAAGGACTATTGCCGCCCGCGGGCACCCCGTTGTGGGTTGTGTCCGCTGAAATCTGTCTGTGCTGAAGGTCGACGTAGCGGGGCCGGGGCGTGACAATCAGCCCCCTTGGGGAGTACCCTGCCGAACCGATGTTGAGCGATCCGGCCTGGTCCGGCGTGTTGTTGTAAGGGGTCCCCATGAAAACCTTTGGTGCCGCAGTCATGGCCGTAACGATCTTTATCGTGGCCTGGACGATTACTTCCGGCGGGCTGGCGGTGCTGGCGCTGACGTTGGGTGGTGATAGCGGCCCGTTGATGCCGGTACAGATGGCCGCGCTGGTGCTGGGGCCGTTGGTGGCCGGGTTGATGTCGGTGTATGTGTCGGGGCGTATGGTCAGTGACCTGCCGAGCGGTCGCGTATGGCTGACCTTTGTGGTGACGTCGCTGGTGGTCGCGGCATTTTTCACCTGGCCCTACTACCTGCACGACGGCCCGGAACAGGGCACTGCCGATGCCTTCAAGGCGGTGGTCATGAACCTGGTGCTGGCACCGGTAGGCGGTTGGGCAGGCAAGATGTGGCTGGACCGTTTTCGGGCCAAAAAAGCCGCGCAGCCCGCCCCTACGGATGGCGCTGCTTGACCGTCTTTACAGTCGCGACTATATTCAAAACCATGATCGGCCCGGCCCAAAAACGA
>JALWRU010000521.1 GCA_026994095.1 Nitrospira sp.
CATGAGTGTGATTCCCCCCCCTTCACCGCGCATCCCCGCTCTGTTGGCGCTGGCGGACGGGCGGCTGTTCCGTGGCACTGCTGCGGGGGTGATCAGCGATACCCCGGTGACCGGCGAGGTGGTTTTTAATACCTCCATGTGCGGCTATCAAGAGATCCTCACCGACCCGTCCTACTGCGGCCAGATAGTCACCATGACCTATCCCCATCAGGGCAACTACGGCACCAACGACGAAGACGTGGAGTCGGCCAAACCACGTCTGTCCGCATTGATCGTGCGAGAGTTGGAGCGCTTGCCGTCGAACTTCCGCAGCACGCTGGGGCTGGACGATTATCTGATCCACCACGGTATTGCCGCCATTGAAGGCATCGACACCCGCGCCCTGACCCGTCACATTCGTGATCACGGTGCCCAGATCGGTGCCATTGTCAGCGGTGACGCGGTCAACAACCCGGATCAGGCCATTGCCGCCGCCCGCGCCACACCGTCATTGGTGGGGCGCGATCTGGTGCAGACGGTTACCTGCGAGACCGCTTACCGGTGGCAGTTCCCCGGCTCTGTGGAGGCGGCCCAATACCGGGTGGTGGCCTACGATTTTGGGATCAAGTTTAATATCCTGCGGCAGTTGGCGGCCCACGGTTGCGATGTGACGGTGGTGCCCGCCTCCACCCCGGCCAGCGAGGTATTGGCCATGTCGCCGGACGGGGTATTTTTATCCAACGGCCCCGGCGACCCGGAGCCGGTCACCTACGCCATCGACAATATTCGTGCGTTGTTAGGAGGTGTGCCGGTGTTTGGTATCTGTCTGGGCCATCAACTGCTCTGCCTCGCCAACGGTGCCAAGAGCTTTAAAATGCGTTTTGGTCACCACGGCGGCAACCAGCCGGTGCAGGATGTGGCCACCGGCAAGGTCGAGATCACCGCTCAAAACCACGGGTTTGCGGTGGACCCCGGCTCGTTGCCCGACAGCCTCGAAGTCACCCACATCAACCTCAACGATCAGACCGTTGAAGGGGTGCAGCACCGACAGGCGGCGGCTTTTTCGGTGCAGTACCACCCGGAGGCGGCCCCCGGTCCTGGCGACAGTGCCTATCTATTTTCCCGTTTCACCCAGATGATGGACAGCGGTCGCAGGGCGACCTGATTGCAACATGCCCAAGCGAACTGATATCGAAACCATTCTGCTCATCGGCTCCGGCCCGATCGTCATCGGTCAGGCCTGCGAGTTCGACTACTCCGGCACTCAGGCCATCAAGGCGCTCAAGGAGGAGGGCTATCGGGTGGTGCTGGTCAACTCCAACCCGGCCACCATCATGACCGACCCGGAGCTGGCCGACCGCACCTACGTTGAGCCGATTACTCCCGAAGTGGTCACCCGCGTGATCGAGCAGGAGCGGCCTCAGGCCATGCTGCCGACCATGGGTGGCCAAACGGCGCTGAACGTGGCCATTGCGCTGGCGGAAGACGGCACACTGGAGCGGCTGGGGGTCGAGCTGATCGGTGCCAACTATGAAGCCATTCAGGTGGCTGAAGACCGGGAAAAATTCAAGGCTGCCATGGAGAAGCTGGGCCTGCGTGTGCCCCGCAGCGGTGTCGCCAACAGTCTGGAATCGGCCTGGTTACTGGTGGAGATGACCGGCTTTCCGTCGATCATCAGGCCGTCATTCACCATGGGGGGGACCGGCGGTGGTTTCGCCGAAGACAAGTCTGAATTTGAGGCCATGGTGCAGACCGCGCTGGACGCCAGCCCCACCGGCGAGGTGCTGATTGAAGAGTCCATTCTAGGCTGGAAGGAGTACGAGCTGGAGGTGATGCGCGACCACGCGGACAACGTCACCATCATCTGCTCCATTGAAAATCTGGACCCGATGGGGGTCCATACCGGCGACTCGGTTACGGTAGCGCCCGCACAAACGCTGACCGACATGGAGTTCCAGCGGATGCGTGATGCGGCGCTGGACATCATTCGGGCAGTGGGGGTGGATACCGGCGGTTCCAACATTCAGTTTGGCATCAACCCCAAGGATGGTGAACTGGTCATCATCGAGATGAACCCACGGGTGTCGCGCTCTTCAGCGCTGGCGTCGAAGGCCACCGGCTTCCCTATTGCCAAGATCGCCGCCAAGCTGGCGGTGGGGTATACCTTGGATGAGATCCCCAACGACATCACCAAAGAGACCCCGGCCAGCTTTGAGCCGAGCATCGATTATGTGGTGGTCAAACACCCCCGCTTTGCCTTTGAAAAGTTCCCCAAGGCGGACGCCCGTCTGACCACACAGATGAAATCAGTGGGCGAAACCATGGCCATTGGCCGCACCTTCAAAGAGGCGCTGGGCAAGGCGGTGCGCTCGCTGGAGATTGGCGAGCACGGCCTCACCACACGGGTGGCCGGGCTGCCCCGCGATCAGGCCATCGACGAAACCCTGGCGCGACTGGCCATCCCCTGTGCCGAGGGGCTGTGGAATCTGGCCGACGCCATCCGTCTGGGGGTATCGCTGGAGGTGATTTTTGACACCTGCAAGGTAGACCCCTGGTTTGTGCGCCAGATCGGTCAGGTGATTGG
>JALWRU010000522.1 GCA_026994095.1 Nitrospira sp.
CTCGACATCGCATCTTCAGGGCACTACTCGGGCCGCTCGCTCACCAACGTACCTCAGCGGTTTTTGAGCCACTACTTTGATGCCAACGGCGACGATATGACCGTCGGGCCGGAGCTACGGGCACTGATTCAGTTCAAACAGGTCAATTTCGCCGACCCGTCCGCCATGGCCGCCCAGACCAATATGGATGTCATTTTCTGCCGCAATGTACTGATCTATTTCGACGACGATTTCAGAAAACAGGTGGTGGCACAGTTATACGACAGCCTGAAACCGGGTGGCTATCTGGTGATCGGACACGCGGAATCCCTGCGGGATTTACACAGCGGTTTTGAGGCCTTGCGCCAACCGGGTACCACCATCTACCAACGTCCAGGGGACACCTAGTCATGAACGCTCCAAAATTTAACCTGAACGTGCACCAGCGCATCCTGTTGAGCGTGTACTCGCTCATTGCGATCTTTTGTATTGCTGGAACACTGTCCATTCTGACCGCTGGAAAATCGGTGGACGGATTGGAAGTAATCGCCCAGCAGGGCTATCCCAGCATGAAGATCGACGCTCAGTTAGCGGGCACCTATGACGAGATCGGTGAGTTGCTCTACTCGGCAGCCAACCTGTCCGACCGGGAAAAACTCAGCAAGGCCAATGAAGTCTCCGAGCAGTTCCGCACACTGATTGAGCAGCGGATTGCCCTTCATCCGGAGGAGACCGAGGCCTTCAACACACTACAGGCCGAGTTCTCAAACAACTTCGAGATGGGGGTCAAAATCGCCAACGCCATGATTACCGGCGATATGAGCGAAGTGCCCAGCCTGATGACGCCTTACGGTGACAGCATCAAGACCATCAAACAGCAACTCCAGACCAATCTGAGCGCCTCCGAAAGCAACTTTGAAGACGGCCTGGTGTCCATGCAGAGCGGTCTTACCTCCAGCCGGTCCATGATGCAGATGACCCTGGCGATTGTCTTTCTGGCCGGGGCATTGGTTGCGTGGCTGCTGGCCCGCTCCATCGTTTGCCCCATCATCTCCATCTCTGACGCCATCGAAGACATCGCCAACGGCGACGGCGATCTGACCGTGCGGCTGGCAGAGCGCGGCAAGGATGAACTGGGTATATTGACCCACCATTTCAACAGTCTGCTGGAGAAGTTCCACGGCATCATCGGACAGATGTCAGTGACCTCCTGCTCCTTGGCACAATCTACCGAAACCATCGCCGAGCAGAACCGGCAGATGGCCGACGGTGCACAGAACCAGTCCCATCAGGCGCTCAAGATTGCAGCCGCGATGGAGCAGATGAACGCCACTGTATCGGAGGTCAGTCGCAACTCCAGCGTGGCAGCCGACTCGGCCCGAGAGGCCATGAGCATCGCCACCCGTGGCGGCGACGTGATTCAGCAGACCATCAGCGGTATGGATGTGCTGGCCAGCCGAGTGTCCCAATCCACCCAGACCATCCATGTGCTGGGCACCAACACTGAAAAGATCGGTGAGATTGTGCTGGTCATTGACGAAATTGCCGACCAGACCAACCTGCTGGCATTAAACGCCGCCATTGAGGCCGCCCGCGCTGGCGATCAGGGGCGCGGATTTTCGGTGGTGGCCGATGAGGTGCGCAAACTTGCTGAGCGTACCACCAACGCCACGCAGGAGATCGCCAGTATGATCTCGGCCATCCAGAAAGAGACCAACAACGTTATTGAGATGATGACCGCCAGTCAGGCCGAAGCGGAGAAGGAGACCACCCTGGTCAACGAATCCGGCACCGCCCTGCAGCACATTATCGACGTGATTTCCGGGGTCCACGATATGGTGGAGCAGATTGCCACTGCTGCCCGCGAACAGGCCATCGCCACCGACGAGATTACCAACAATGTAGAGGGCATCGCCTCGGTGACCGAGGCCACCTCCAAGCGGATTCAGCACTCTGCCGACGCGGGCCAGAAACTCAATCAGATGGCCACCGACCTGAACTCGGTGGTCAGCCAGTTCAAACTGCGCGGTCACGACAACGATCACACCGCTGCTGAGGTGGTCGATGCCGCCCCTGCCGATGACACCATTGAGATGTCTGCATGAACAGCATGCTCGACCCATCTGCGGGGATTTCGACCGATCCGACTGAGCCGGTGGTTCAGTTGGTGACGTTTACCCTTGGCGACGAGTGCTTTGCACTGGATATCCTCAAGGTGCAAGAGATTATCCGCCATGCGGCAGTGACACCGGTGCCGCATACTCCGGCCTTCGTCGAGGGGGTCATCACCCTGCGCGGTAAAATCGTGCCGGTGATCGATCTGCGTAGCCGGTTTGGGCTGGAGGCAGCGCCCCACTCCGTCACCACCCGCATTATTGTTATCAATCAGGGGCAGATCCCGCTGGGGCTGGTGGTGGACCGGGTCGAAGAGGTGACCTGTGTTGGCCAGTCACGCATCGAACCCATGGCCGCAGCCGCAGGCGACAGCACCGGCGACTATGTCACCGGGGTTGGCAAACTGGACGGCAGGCTGGTCACACTGGTGGATGCAGACATCCTCGCCACACCCCTGGCAGAAG
>JALWRU010000523.1 GCA_026994095.1 Nitrospira sp.
GTCACTTCGCCACTGAGCTGAGCCAGATCGGTCTCCAGGGTGCCCAGCGCATCAAGCTTGGGCATCACCAGAAACTTGGCCGCCACCAGCAGCACGACCAGCACCAGACCGCCACCGATCAGGTTGCGTTGCATCGCTCCCTGATTTTGCAACCACTTCATGTTCATGCGGGTCGCTCCCCATACTGGCCGGTAAGGGTGAACTCATAGGCGGTGAGGTCGGGCTCGGAAATACGTCGCGACTCCACCAGTTGCACCTGATGGATCACTTCAATCTGTTTCATGCGGCGCAGCATCTCGACGATGTCGGAGTTGCTCATGGCACGTCCCACAATCGTAACCGTGCCGCCATCTTCTTCCATGCGGGTCAGCCAGGCTCGGTCGGGTAGCTGCCGGGCCACCTGATCGAGGAACTTGACCGGCCGGCTCTGGGATTTTTTCAGGTCGGCAATGATCTTGATTTTGTCTTCAAAGGTCTTGCGGTCGGCCTCATACCCGGCCACTTCCGCCGACTGGACCTTGAGTTGATCCAGTTGGTTCTGTACCTGAAAGCGCTGCTCGGTGAGCTTGGAAATCTTGCCAGACAGCACCATGCCGTAAGACATGGAGCCCACCACCACCAGCACCAGCGCACCACCCGTTATCATCAGGTAGTTGCGGAAGCCGATGGCCTTTTTACTGGTCCGGCCCTTGCGGTGGGGGAGTAGGTTTACGCGAATCATCGGTCGCTGACCCTTCGGGTTGCCAGACCGGCCGCCACACCCAGGTATGGGCTGGCGTCCTTGACGGTGTCATCGTCGATGCTGCCGGACAACTGAATGTTTTCGAACGGGTTGAGCATCTCTACCGGTACCCCCAGCCGTTCGCCCACCTGATGGACCAGCCCCAGGGTCTTGCCCGCTCCGCCGGACAGATAGACCTTGTTGATCTGGCTGGCCTGCACGGTGGTTTTAAAATAGTCGAAGGTACGGCCCACTTCGGCGGCGATCTCGGAGTTCATCTCCTGCACCAGCGTCTGTACCCGCTCGTTGTCGATGCCTTCAATCATTTCGCCCCGTTTGGCGCGCTCAGCTTCGTTAAAACTGATGTTGAGCCCCTTCTGGATCTCCTCGGTGTAGCGGTTGCCACCCATGGAGATGTCACGGGTAAAGGCCGACATACCGTCCACCAACACATTAATGTTGGTGGCCGATGCGCCGATGTTCACCAGCCCGGTAATGTGCTCACCCACGCCGAAGTTGGCGCAAAAGATGTTCTCCAGACCGAAGGCGTCCACGTCGACTACCTTGGGTTTGAGGCCCGCCTCTTCTACCAGCGTAACCAGCTCACTGACCCGGTCTTTTTTAGCGGCTACCAGCAGTACGGGCATCTGCCCGTTGGGGGTGGCATCGTCGGTGCCGGTCATAATATGAAAATCAAGATGCACGTCACTGATCTCAAACGGAATGTACTGCTCGGCCTCCCATGCAATACTTTCGGAGAGTTCTTCCTCGCCCATAATAGGCAGGTAGATTTTTTTTACGATCAGCGAGTTGCCGGATACCGAGATACCGACCTGCTTCTGGCGGATTTTGTGGGATGCAAATAGCGAGCGGATGGCGTCGGCCACGTGGCCCGCATCCATGACGGCACCATCCACGATGGCGTCCGGGTCCAGCTCCATGATGCCGAAGTTCTCAAGCGTGTAGGAGCCGCCCTTTTCAGACAGGTGAACGAGCTTGACTGCGCTCGACCCGATATCAAGACCGACCAACGGCTGGCTTTTACCCAACATCCTTGTTATCTCCCCTGATGCGCCATCCTGGCGTCAGTTTGTGCGAGATTGTACCGTGACCCATTCCGATCAACAGCGTTGCCCCGGCTGGGCTGAACCGAACCACCAGCCTGCTGGCGCAAGCGTTGATCTGATTCAACCAGTCTTATCGCCATCTGCAACCCTTTTCGTTAATTTATATGGGCGGTGCGGTGTCGCCTCCCGGCCCACTCCAGCGGGGCGCCCAATCCATTCCGGGAGAGAGATAATCCAAAACCCGTGCCACAATGAAATCCACCATCTCCTCTACGCTCTGTGGACGGGTGTAGAAGGCCGGTGACGCCGGGATAATCGATACCCGTGAAAGGCGCGACAAGGTCAGCAAATTGTTGAGATGAATGGGGCTTAACGGGGCCTCTCTGGGGACGATCACCAGTGGCCGTTGCTCCTTGATATGTACGTCTGCTGCGCGCCCTAAAAGGGACTCGGCATAGCCGTTGGCCAGGGCCGACACGGCCTTCATTGATGCGGGTGCCACCGCCATGCCGTCGGTGATAAAGCTGCCGCTGGCAATGGCCGCATGCAGGTTGTTGTCGGCATAGACGGTGATGTTGCCGCTGGTGCCGGTGTAGCGGTTAAACACCTCGGTGGCGGTGGTCACGTCGCTCCCCACCTGTAAGTCGCACTCCTCAGCCAGCAGCGCACGGCCAGTGCGAGAGATCACCACGTGCACCTGATGGTTGTGACGCGCCAGCGCATAAACCAGACGAGCGCCATAGATAGCGCCACTTGCGCCACTGATTCCGACTACAAAATTGGACATATGGTTCGACCGCGAACGCCCCGTGTTTCACAGAAATAAAATCGTCGTGCTGCGCTTACCGAATCGTAAAGGCGCAGTAGTAGAAGCGGGCCTACTGCTTGGCCTGATCCACCGTATCCCGTAGCCGCACTTCTATGGGCCACGGCCCGTCGGCCAGGTGGGCCGAGACCGCCTCTGCCACCGCCACCGAGCGGTGGCGGCCGCCCGTACAGCCGATACCCACCGTCAGATAGCTGCGCCCCTCCCGGTCGTACTCCGGGACTGAAAATTCCAGCATCGAAACGATGTGCTGCACCATCTTGTCGGTGCGTGGGTCGTTCATCACAAAGGCGCGCACTTGCGGGTCCCGTCCGTTCTTGTGGCGCAGTTCGGGATCGAAGTGGGGATTGTCCAGAAAACGCACATCAAATAAAAGATCGGCTTCCAGGGGAATGCCGTATTTATAACCAAATGCCACCAGCGAAACCGTCAAGGAATTGTCCTTCTGATCGCCTGAAAAATGACGTCGGATGTAATCTTTGAGGTCGTGGACCGAGAAGGCCGAGGTATTGACCCGCAGATCTGCGGTATTTCTGAGGCTGGTGAGCATTTCTCGCTCCAGCAGCAGCCCTTCGGCAACGCTGCCGTCTGGCGAGAGCGGGTGGGGGCGGCGGGTTTCGGAGAAGCGCCGGATCAGCGCAGCGTCGTCTGCATCAAAGAACAGGGTCTCCACCCGGTGGCCCCGGTCCCGTAGGGTGGTGGCCGGGTCCGGGTCGCTGTCAGAGAAGATCCGTTCGCGCACATCCACCACCAGCGCTACCCGTGACACCGCAGACTGGGATTGTTCACACAACTCGGCAAAGGTGGGCAGCAGCGCCAGCGGCAGGTTATCGACACAGTAGTAGCCGATATCTTCCAACGCATCCAGGGCGTGGCTCTTGCCCCCTCCGGAGGTACCGGTAAGGATCACAAATTGAATCATGCCTCGCTTACCGGTGCCTCTTCGGGTGGTCAAAGCGCCCTGTCGGGCTGTCGCAACTACGGGCGACAGCGACCCATCAGGATTCAGTTGCCAGGGCCTCTTCGACGACCAGGGCCTCCTGGCCGACCGAGGTGGAGCCCTTGTGGTGCGACAGCTTCTCTTTGTAGCGGCGCAGCTGTTGCTCTATTTTGTCCATGGCCTTGTCGATGCAGGCGTACATGTCTTCACCCTCCCCCTTGGCGGTGATCTGCTGTCCTTTGACGTTGACGACAATCTCCGCCGTGTGGTGCAGCTTGTGGGCCTCCAGAATGACGTGGACGCCGTACTCTCGATGGATGTACTTTTCGGCCTTGGATACCTTGTTATGGACGTAGTCTTTGAGGGCCGTAGTGAGTTCCATCTGGCGGGCGGTGACGACAACTTGCATGAAGCGTTCTCCTCAAATATGGTGTGGTCGGAGCCCCAAAATCCGACCTTCCGGCTTGATTGGGCACGAAGCTGGGTATTCGTGCGTCCTCACCCCTCCAGAATGCACCCGCAGGTGCCGCCCTGTCAAAAGGGGCGTTTACGCCGGTTGGAGGGAGGAATTGAAAGCTCGGTGCGGTACTTGGCTACGGTTCGTCGTGCCACCGCCACATTGCGTGCTTTTAAAATCTTGACCAACTCTTGATCCTTGAGCGGTTTCTGGGCGTCTTCTGCCGCCACCAGCTCACGAATCATCTCACGCACGGTGACCGACGAGACTTCGGTACCGTAGCCGTCCACCCGTGACAGGCCGCTGTTAAAGAAATACTTCAACTCCAGAATGCCGTGGGGGGTGTGCATGTATTTGTTGGTGGTCACCCGGCTGATGGTCGACTCGTGCATGTCGATGTCGTCGGCCACCTGCTTGAGGATCAGCGGTTTCAAGTGGCTGACCCCCTTGTCAAAAAAGTCGCGCTGAAAACGGACGATGCTCTCTGATACCCGCACAATGGTGCGATTGCGCTGCTCGATGCTCTTGATCATCCACAGGGCCGAGCGCAGCTTGCTGTCGATGTACTCCTGCGCCTCAGCGGGGGCGTCGGAGCGGTTGGCCAGCATCTTTTTGTAATAGGGGCTGACCCTGAGGCGTGGCATACCCTCTTCGTTGAGCAGCACCCGGTAGTCGCCATCCGCCGGCACCACGTAGACGTCTGGTGTAACGGTAAAATTCTGGGTGGTGGCAAAGGGGCGGCCCGGTTTTGGCTCCAGACACTCCAGCAGGCGGGAGGTCTCGTACACCTCTTCTTTAGAGACTTTAAGCGCCCGTGCGATTTGGGGGTAGCGGCGGCGCTCCAGATCTTGCAGGTGATCGGTAATGATCGCTTCCAGCAAGGGGTTGTCCATCTCCAGCTGGGAGATCTGGATCAACAGGCATTCGCTCAAATCCCGCGCGGCCACACCGGCCGGGTCAAACTCCTGAATGACGTGCAGAACCCGCTCGATCTCCTGCTCGTCTTCGCCACTCTGTTCCGCGATTTCGGCCAGGTTGCAGCGTAGATAGCCGTCATCGTCGATGTTGCCGATGATGATCTCGCCGACCGTCATCTCGCGCTCACCCAGGTGGGCCAGCTTGAGCTGCCAGCTTAAGTGATCGAGCAGCGAGGTGGCGCCGGTCAGGGTCTGGTCGTAGCCCGGCAGTTCATCAGGTGGTGCGGCCACACCGCTGAAATCACGCCCGTCACCTAAGTCCTGGGCGAAGTACTCTTCCCACTTGTAGCCCAGATCTTCGGCATCCTGATCGGTGGCGGTAGCCTCTTCGCTTTTGGAGGTCTCCGGCTCGTCATCTACCCCCACCTCTTCCATGGTGGGGTTTTCGACCATCTCTTGCTCGATGGCCTGCTCCAACTCTTGACGAGAGAGCTGTAATAGCCGGATGGCCATTTGAAGCTGGGGGGTCATCACCAGCTTCTGCGTCAATATGGGACGTAGCGTCAGCTTCATAGAGGCAGAGACCGTAGCTGCAAAATGCGGCTTCCTATCGTGAAAAGGCTCACCATTCTATCGGCGCATCGTACCGGATATTAAAGGGTAAAACGGTCGCCAAGGTAGATGCTCCGTACGTGGGCACTGTCGGCGATCTGCCGGGGTGGCCCTGATTCAAGAATAGATCCTTCATAGATGATGTAAGCACGGTCAGTAATTTGCAAGGTCTCGCGCACGTTGTGGTCGGTGATGAGCACCCCCAGACCGCGATCCTTGAGATTGGTGACGATCTCCTGAATGTCCCCCACCGCGATTGGGTCGATGCCCGCAAACGGTTCATCCAGCAATAAATGGGATGGATTGGTGGCCAGCGCGCGGGCGATTTCCACCCGTCGCCGCTCGCCGCCAGACAGGGTAAATGCGTGAGATCTGAACAGGTGAGTGAGTTTGAACTCTTCTAACAATCGGTCCCGTTGTGCCTGTTTTTCGTGCCTTCCGCCGGGCATGTGCTCCAGTACCGCGTCCAGATTCTGGGCCACGGTCAGTTTGCGAAAGATGCTGGCCTCTTGCGGCAGGTATCCCAGCCCCCGGCGGGCCCGCTGATAGACCGGCAGGGGGGTGATGTCGTGATCGTCCAGATGCACGTTGCCGCCGTCCGGCTGCACCAGCCCGATCACCATGTAGAAGGCGGTGGTCTTGCCTGCGCCGTTGGGGCCGAGCAGCCCCACCACCTCACCTGCCGCCACTTGCAACGACACATCCTTGACCACCGTGCGGCCGTGGTAGGACTTATTCAGGCCGGTGGCGACCAGCACTATTCCGGCGACTCGGTAAAGGTCAGTGCGCCGCCGTCCACGGTGCTTTCCTGGGTGGCCAGATTAATGGTGATGCGGGTGCCGACCACCTCCAGCGACGGGTCGGTGACCTTGGGGTGGTCGGTGAGCACCACCGTCTCTGCCACCGGGTCGTAGATCGCGTGGCCCGCACTGGCGGTACGGGTGCCCTGTGAAAATTGAACCTCCTGCTCGGCCACCATCTGCTGAATCCCCCGGCGTTTGCCGCCCTCCCCCGGTTGCAGGGTGACCAGCAGTCGACCGGCCCGCAGTTCCACATCGTCGCGCACCACGTGCACGCTGCCGCTGAAGGTAATCTCACCGGTCTGGTTGGCAAAGGACATCTTCTCGGCGGTGATGGTGACGGTGCTGTTGCCCATGGGCAGTACCTGCCGTGCCGGTTCTGCACCGTAGGCGGTCGCCGTCAGCAGGGCGAAGCACAGCCATAACAGGGGGATGAATCGTGCCTTCACCGCGTCTCCTTGCTGGTCGACGGGGGGTTCCAGACCACCTGTACGCCGCCGTGCATCTGCACCGTCTGCTGGTCTACCTGTACCACCGCATCACCACCGGTGGCCGAAAAACCGGGCTGATGTACGGTGGCACCGCCGTTGGTAGTGACCATCCGGGTATCCGGGTTCCAGTGCAGCGAAGGTGATGACAGTGTGGGGCCGTCGGTGACGGTCAGGCGGGCCGGGGTGGTGTCGCCGTAGACGGTGATCTGCTGACCCTGCAACTGTACTTCGCCGCGCTCTGCCACCAGTCGCGCAGCCTGTTGGCCCTTGTCATAGACCAGCACATCCAGCCCGGTGGCCAGCACGGTCTGTTCGGCCTCCAGCAGGCGCGCCTCGTGGGCCTTGACGGCCAGCTCCGGGCCATCGATGCCCACCTGTTGCAGGTCAAACCCGGACAGACGCACATCGGCAGCCACATCCCAGCTCAGGGCAGGGGCGTCTTCAGAGGAGAGGATGGCGCGCTCTGCCACCAGCCCCATCACCAGAACCCCACCGGCCACCACCACCGACATGAGGCCCCGTCGAATGAGGGTTACCCCGGACATAACAGCCCCTCAGGTCGCCCGCAGAAACGCGGCCATGGATGACGTGATGATGCCATCGGGTGACAGGCCGTCAGGCCCCGGCCGCCAGGGTCAACCAGCGGTCGGCCAGCAGGTCGGAGATGGGGCCGATGCGCTCGACCTGTAAATCGGTGTCGCCGAGGATGGCCTCTGGCTGTACCTGATCGCCCAGCTGTTGCAACTCGTCGGTGTTGACCGTGAGCCACTCTTTTACCATGGGGGCTTCCATCTCCAGATGGAACTGCAGACCGTAGACCCGCTGACCCAGCCGAAAGGCCTGATGGGGGCACGCCTCGGAGCTGGCCAGATGCACCGCCCCGGCGGGCAGGTCAAACCCCTCTCCATGCCACTGGAATACCGGTAACGGGTTGGGCAGATCGGCAAACAGGGGGTCGGTGGCGCTCTCCATGCTCAGGGTCACGTCGTACCAGCCGATCTCCGGGGTGTCGCGGGGGCTGACCCGCGCCCCGGCAGCAGCGGCGATCAACTGCCCCCCCAGACAGATGCCCAGGGTCGGGAAGTCGGCGGCAATGGCCTGCTGCACCAGCGTCCGCTGGGCCGCCAGCACCGGTGAATCATCGTTGACACTCATGGGGCCGCCCATGAGGATTAACCCACGGTAGTCGTTCAAATCCTTGGGCAGGGTGACATCCGGCTGATAACAGGGGATCACTTCCTCCACCGCTCCGGCTCGCCGGATGGCGCCAAACAACCGGCCAGCGCCTTCGTGGGCGACCTGCTGCAGAATGAGAATCTTGTCGGCCATCGGTCCTCCTTGGGATGGTGCGTCGAGAGAAAATGGTGCCGACCGTCGTTTGGGACGGCACCCTTTATTGCCCCTATTGTAGCCCGAAATGGTCGCTGGAATCAGCTTCAATACCGGTGTATGACCGTTTATTGTGGCGGGGTTACGGCCCGATGACAGCACCGTCCATCCGGTGGGCCTGCCCAAATCCGGCCACCAGATGGATGGCCTGTGGCCGCAACCGGTAGAACACAAAATCAGCGAGCTGCATGACCCTCTGTGCGGTGGCAAAGCGGTGCAGATAGGCGGCCCGTATCGGGTCGACCAGTGGATCGTCCGGGGGCAGCCCGGTGAGGGTGCCCGTAAAGGTCGCCCGCACCAGCGCCAGCGGGTTCAACTCCGGGCCGTCGGTCTCGGTCACCAGCAGGGCGGCACGGCCATCCCGGTGTAGATTTCGGGTGTGTTGAGCCAGTCCGCTGATGTGGATGATCAGCGCACCGTCAGGCCGGTACCACAGGTACGGCACCATCGAACCATAGGGCGCACCCTGCTGGTCGATGGTCGACAGGCTGGCGGTACGGACTGCACCGAGCAGGCGGTGCAGGCAGTCGTGCTGCTGCGCCGCATCCACCGGTCAGCAGGCCAGTTGCTGCACCGTTTCGCCCGCACGGGTCCGCGCCCACTGATCGATCTGCAACAGATCGTCCAGCGTTGCGTCGCAGCGGGGGGTATGGGCAGCAAGGATGGTTTCAATGGTGCGTGGAATGTCCATAAAACCGATACGTTCGTCTAAAAACGCCGCCACTGCGATCTCGTTGGCGGCGTTCAGCACGGCGGGCAGGCTGCCGCCCACACGAATGGCCTCAAAGGCCAATGCCAGACAGGGAAAACGGTCGGTGTCCGGCGCTTCAAAGGAGAGCGTGGCCAACCGGGCAAAGTCCGGCGGCGGTACCGCCAGATCGATGCGGTGCGGGTAGGCCATGGCGTAGGCGATGGGCGGCTGCATGCTGGGAACCCCCAACTGCGCCAGCACCGCACCGTCCTTGAACACCACCATGGAGTGAACGATGCTCTGGGGGTGGACCAGCACCTTGATCTGCTCCACCGGCAGATCGAACAGCCAGCGCGCCTCGATCACCTCCAGCCCCTTGTTCATCATGGTGGCCGAATCGACGGTGATCTTGGCTCCCATATCCCAGTTGGGATGACGGGATGCCTGAGCGGTGGTCACACGCTCCAGATCGGCCTTGGCAGTAGTGCGAAACGGCCCACCGGAGGCGGTCAGGATGATGTGGTCCAGATCCCCGGGGCGGCTGCTTTGCAGACACTGGAAGATGGCCGAGTGTTCGCTGTCGATGGGCAGGATGCGGGCCTGATGTTTATGGGCCGACTCCACCAGCAGGGCACCGGCCAGCACCATCGACTCTTTATTGGCCAGGGCGATGGTATTGCCCGCCTCCACCGCCGCAAAGGTGGAGCCTAACCCTGCCGCACCGACGATACCGCAGATCACCAGATCGACAGATAGTGCGGCGACTTCTGCCACCCCGTCAGGCCCGGACAATACACGGGTATCGCCGCTGCCAAGCCGGTCTTTGAGTTGTTTGGCCGCATCCGGGTTGCCCATGGCGATGGTGTGAGGCCGGTAGCGGGCCACCAGTTGCTCGGCCTTGTCCACGTTGGCCCCGGCGGCCAGACCGACTACCGTGAACCGGTCCGGGTGGCGATCGACGATCTCCAGGGTGCTGTCGCCGATGGAGCCGGTGGCCCCCAGCAGGGTGATGCGTCGTGGAGTCGTTGGGGTCATAAAAACGTCTGCAGCGGGAGCCCGGTTATACCCGCCACACTACCTGTGACAAGAAGTAAAACAGCGCCGGAGCGGTAAATAAAAACGAATCGATCTTGTCCATGATACCGCCGTGGGACGGAATCAGGTTGGAGGAGTCTTTGACCCCCGCACCCCGTTTGAACAGCGACTCTACCAGATCGCCAGCGGCACCGCAGACTCCCAGAATCAAGC
>JALWRU010000524.1 GCA_026994095.1 Nitrospira sp.
GGTCCAGGTTTGCCAGCGGCTTTCTTTCAGCAGGGTCGGGTGGCATCAATCCATACTGGACCAATGTATCCATGAACCGGGTACGGCGTTTAATGGTGCGGTCGCGCCGTCGCCGCATTTGTCGAGCCAATCGCCTATCGGTAGCTAGCGAAGCCTTGCTTTTGGGATCTCTCCCATCACTAAAAATACGCGAGCCTACCCGTACAACGCGGCACGGTTTCCCATTTTTATCCAACAGCAAGACCGCCCACCCGATAGAGTTGGTGCCAATATCCAGACCTAGCCGATAGTTCATGCGATCCTCCTGGCGTATGGTTTGACGCAGGCGCGTTGATCCGTTACGCTAAATGCGTTTGACAGATCAGGATTTGAGCGCTTACGCCGTTAACAAGCATAAGTTTGCACAAAATGAGAAGGCGGGTCTTCGGGCCCGTCTTTTTTTGTTTGGACCTATTAAAGCAGAATGCTGATCGGTTTGCTGCACCCCAGTGCAATAGTCAGCCTACACCCCCACCCCTAACCTGATCCGTTCCCACAGACTTAGCGGTCTTTGATCCATGCCGCTGATCTGTGCCAGTACCCGCTGGCGCAGGCTGGCGCGTCTGGCCATGGTCTTGAAGCCCCGATCCCGCGCAAACGTCAGCAGCGGGTTGGCGGTGTTCCATAACAGTACCAATTCATCGCCCATGCGGGTCATCTGTTCGGCCCCGGCCTGACAGGCGGCTTGATAGGGGTGGAGTGGGTCGGCTGCGATGGGGCCGTCGCCCTGCGGCCAGTGGCCGTTGAGTCGGTCGGCTAGTGTCATCGCGGCCACCAGCGCCAGATTGCGGCCCTGGGCCGTGTGGGGGTTGACCGCGTGGGCGGCGTTGCCCAGTAGTACTGCACCGTCGGTGACCCACTGCCCGGCACCGCCTTTAAGGCACGGGTGGAACGACAGTTGATCCCACTCGGTGAGGGATTGCAGGCTGTCGGTCAATTGCGGGTGAATCTGCGCCATGCGTACTTTGAGCGGGGCAATGCCTGCCGTTTGTATCTTTTTGAGGTCGTCGGTGGCCACCAGATAAAAGAAGTAGAGCGTGTCGCCACTGACCGGGAACAGCCCCAGAATCTCACCCCGCCCCAGATAGTAATAACCGCCCGCTTTGGGAAAGTCGTCAGGGCGTGGGATCAGACCGGTGAGGTAACCCTCCGGGTAGGGGGTCACGCTGTGGGCTACGCCCATCTGCGCTCGCACCCGCGAATGGGCACCGTCGGCCCCGGCCACCAGTTGGGTATTGATGGTAAAAGGGCCGTCCGGGCCGTCCGCAGCTACCCCGCAGACCGGGCCGTCGGGGGTGTCTCGCAACAGGCCGGTGACCCGCGTTCCGGCGATCCGCTGCACGTTGGGCAGGTGGTCTGCCGCTCGTGAGAGTACCCGGTTGAGTTCCTGCGGCAACAGCACCACGGTGGTGCATAACTGGTCCGGGTAACGCTGGGACAGTTCAGCGTAGTCGAAAGTACAGAGCGGGGTCGATGGTGTAGTGACTGTGCTGTGTTTGCCTGCGGTGATGCGGCGAAAATGGTAGTAGCGCAGGTGGGCGTTGGGTCCGGCGGCTACCTGCGGCAGCACCTCCAGCCGGTGCAGCACCCCCAGTCCATTGGGTTGTAAAATTTCGCCACGGGGCGGGCCGTTGGCACCATCGGCCTGTTTGTCGCGCTCCAGCACCACCACCTGCCGGCCTGCCCGGCCCAAGGCCAGTGCAAGGGTGAGTCCGGCGGTGCCGCCGCCGACGATGACGACTTCGGTGGTGTCGGGCGGGCTGGGCATGATGGGTGGCCTTAAGAGGCGGTCAGCCCACCCGCTTCACGCAGCGGAAACCCACGTCGTTGAGCCGCCCCTTGGGGGTCAGGTAGAGCCGGTAGGTGGTGCGTGAGTTGTTGGCGATGACCTCTTCTTCGTCGGCCTTGTCAGGAAAATGCCCGGCGCTGGCCCATGAGTTGCCGCGCAGCACCCGGAAACGCTCACCAAACTTGTCGTCCTCCACCGGGCTGCCGGGGTAGGCGGTAAACCAGCCGTCGGTCCACTCCCACACGTTGCCGATCATGTCGGCCACGCCGTCCGGGCTGTCGCCTTCGGGCAGGCTGCCCACCGGTGTGGTGTGGCCGCTGTTGACGTTGACCCGGTCGCGCTCAAAGCGGTTACCCCAGGGGTAGACCTGACCGTTTCGTCCCCGTGCGGCGCGCTCCCACTGGGCTTCGGAGGGCAGTTTTTTACCGGCCCATTTGCAGTACTGGTCCGCATCGAACCAGGTCACGTGGGTGACCGGATGATGGTCGGTATCTTTTGCCGGTAACGGGCCACGCCAGTGGGGCGGCGGCTGGTGGCGAGTGGCCCCCACAAAGCGGGCGTAGTCGCCGTTGGTGACCTCGGTGCGGTCGATAAAGTAGGGGGCGAGGGTCACCTTGTGGCGCGGGCGGGCGGTGTCGAACCAGCGAATGATCAGCCCCAGTTCTTCGGCACGACCGTCGTCATCGGTCAGGTCGGTGCCCATGATGAACGGCCCGCCAACGATTTT
>JALWRU010000525.1 GCA_026994095.1 Nitrospira sp.
CCCCCCGCCTGCTGCTGTGGCGACCGGGCAAGCGGTGGGCGGTGGTGGGCGGGCTGCTGCTGGCCACCTCCATCATCTGCCTGTCGCGGGTGAGTGAGTTTTTGTACTTCCAGTTCTGATGAGCACGCCCTCCTCCATGCGGACCTTTATGGCCACCTTTATGGGTTCGACGTTGCTACTACTGGCATTGGTGGTGTCGTTTGTCTGGTTCATGAACCCCTACGGCTTTTTTGGAAGCCCCATCCGTCCGGGTGTGAACATGCTCAAGCCGGAAATGGCAAGCCACGCCCGTCAGGCCAAGGCGGCGGCGATTCTGCGCACGCCCATGGACGGCATCATCATCGGCTCCTCCCGTACCCATCGAGGGCTGGACCCGGCCCATCCGGGCTGGACTGCCACGCAGGTCTATAACGCCTCCCTGCCCGGTGGCAACATGCAGGAGGCCGCCAATTATTTTGTATTTGCAGTCCAGCAGCACCCCATCAAACAGGCCGTGCTGGGGGCCGAATTTTTCATGTTCAACGGCTCCTACGGCAGTGCCCGCAGTGCCGGAAGCGAAACCAGATTGCACCGTTCTGGAGGGCCAATCCCCTACTTGAACCTGCGTACCGAGCTGGCCAAGTCGCTATTTTCAGTCGACTCCCTCGCCGACAGCATCGCCATGTTGTCAGCCCAACGGACCCGACTGTGGGGGCCGATACTGGGGAACGGTCTGCGTTATATCCCCTGGGGGCGGGGCTCCACCGAAGGGGTCCGCAAGAGCTTTTTAGCCACCGGCAAGAGCCACATCAGCTATCTGTGGATCAACCCTAAAACACACCAGTTTTCCATGGATAATCCGGTCACCGGTGTCTCCACCATGACCTATTTTGAGCGCGCACTGACCACCGCCCACGAGCACGGCATCGACTTTCGTATCCTCATCTCCCCCGCCCACGCCTGGGAGATTGAATTTATCCGTATAGCCGGCGTATGGGATGCATTTGAGCAGTGGAAGCGCGATCTGGTAGCGACCAACGAGGCCGTCGCCCGACGGCTGGACAAGGCCCCCTTCCCGATACTTGATTTTAGCGGCTACAACATCGTCACCACCAACCCGGTGCCCGGTTTCGACGCCAGGGATGCGGTTCGCACACCCTATATGGACCCGACCCACTACTACTCGGTGATTGGCGATCTGATGCTCGACAAGCTGTTTGATTACAGCGGCCCCAAACGTCGCCGCCTGCCGGACTTCGGAGTGTGGATTACGTCGGCCAATATCGAGGCGCATTTGCAGCAAATTCGTGAGCGACAGGCGCAGTATCACCGGACTCACCCGGAGGATATGCGCGATATTGAGGCCCTGCGCCCGCCTGCAACGAGCGACTGACCACCGAACCAGAACCGGTGGGCCGCAATCGCCGGGTGGGTGTGATCTGGCGATGGGTGGGATGGGGTGCGGCCCGGTTCGGGTGCGGAAAGAAGCCGTCGGACCGGGCAGGCTAGGTGGCTTGATTCCCGCCCGATCCGACGACTTTTTCGGCATCCACCCTCCAGCCCGCGCGATCATTAACGGGCAAGAGGGTGGCGATTGCTGGAGTGGGGATCCAGCAACGTCTGTGGCCGTAGAGTGGCCAACAAAGTGGGGGCGATTTCCGGCGGGGAAGCCCCCCCGCAACGGTCACGCGCTGTTCACTGAGTAGATTCCCTGTGGTGGGCAAAAGGTTCATGGGGGGACAAAAAAAACTCATGTTTTTTGAGGGCTGTCCGACGGGGGGCGACAGCGCCACAAATCCAACCCGAAACCGGGGATCAAGCGGTCGCTCGGGTCACTTTACACCGGCCACCAGATGGGCCATTGAAGCCGGGTCGATCCGGCTTCCGGGGCGCAGCATGTCGCCCAGTTGTTGATCCAACTGAGCCAGCAACACATGTTGCCCACCCCTCTCTAACTGATCGTAGGCGTCAGCAATGCGACGCAAGGCGTAGTCTGACTCGCCGATGATGCGGCGGTGGGCCATAAAGTGCTGCACTGCCAGCCGGTATTGCTTGCGGACCAGATAGTACTCGCCCAGACGGGCATACGGCTCGGCCTGATCCGGGCGCATATCGCGCCAACTGCGGTAGAGCCGCAGGGCGTCATCCAGACGGCTGTCGCCCTCGTACAGACGCGCCAGCCGGTCCATGGCCGGGATAAATCTGGGGGCAGCCTGTAACACCACCTCCAGCAACCGTGCGTCGCTGTTGTAGCGGGTACGATCGAGCATGGTCAGCAGGTAGCTTTGATAGTGAGGATTATCAGGCTCCAGATTGATGCCCACGGCCATCATGCGAAAGCCGCCGGTAATATCGCCGTTAGCCAGCAGCAGCGTGCCCTGGGTAAAGTACCGTTTGCCCGCCGCAAAACCGGGAACGTTATTTTTTTGCTGGGCAGAGGCAATGGAATTGCCCACAAATAGCATGATCAGCAACGCGGTTAATAAAATCCCTAGACGTATCATCTGTTTATCCTTCCGTGAGAAACCAAAGATGCAGCAAACACGTTGCCGTTGTTATTCAGTGGATTCCA
>JALWRU010000526.1 GCA_026994095.1 Nitrospira sp.
GGGTCAAGGTGCCGTTGGGGCCGCGCAAACAGGTGGGCTATGTGGTGGGCCACCTGTTCGACAAACCGGACATCAAGGGGCTGCGCGCGGCTTCACCGCCACTGGACCCGGAACCGGCCATCGACAGCGATCTGCTGATCCTTACCCGGCAGGTGGCCGACTACTATATGGTGCCCTGGGCGACGGTGCTCAATACCGCCGTGCCCGGTGGCGGCCATGTGGCGCGCAAAGGCCCCAAAATGCGGCAGGTGGTGACGCTGGCCAACTCCGAAGCCGACATACTCGCCGCCATTGAACAGCTCAAAACCCGCGCCCCTAAACAGGCGGACGCCCTGACCCGACTACTCACCCACGGCCCACTACCCACCACCGAACTACCTGCCGGGGTGGTGCCGCGGCTGGTACAACGGGGGTGGGTGACGGTGGCCAAACAGGCGGTCCACCGGCTGCCACTGGCCGGATTGATACCAGACCGGGCGACGGCACCGGTACAGCTTACCGACGCCCAAAAAACGGCCATTGACGCGGTCTGGCAACAGCGCGACAAGTTCGCCCCGCTACTGCTGCACGGGGTGACCGGAAGCGGCAAAACCGAGGTCTATCTGCAACTGGCGCAGGCCACCATCGACGCCGGACAACAGGTGCTGCTGTTAACCCCCGAGATCGCCCTGGCCTCACGCCTGTCGCTGGCCGTGCGGGCACGCTTTGGTGAGGCCACCGCCATCCTCCATTCCGGTCTGTCGGACGGCGAACGGCTGGACGAGTGGCAACGGCTGCGCCAGCAGAGCGACAAGGTCAATCTGCTGGTGGGCACCCGCTCGGCAGTATTTGCACCGCTGCCCCGGCTGGGCCTGATTCTGGTAGACGAGGAGCACGACAGCGCCTACAAGCAGGAAGAGACGCCTCGTTACAACGGTCGTGACGTGGCCATCCTGCGGGCACGACAGGCGGGGGTGCCGATCCTGCTTGGCTCGGCCACCCCATCGCTGGAGAGTTATGGCCGCGCAAAGTCCGGCACCTATACCCTGCTGTCACTACCCGACCGCATCTCCCAACGGCCCCTGCCGCAGGTGGAGTTGATCGACCTGCGTGACCAGCCACCCGTAGAGATGGGCGGCCACCTGTCACCACCACTGGTTGATGCCCTGACGAGCACGCTGGAAAAGGGCGAACAGGCGTTGCTGTTCCTCAATCGGCGCGGCCACACCCCGGTGATTTTGTGCCCGGCCTGCGGCCTCACCTACCGCTGCCGTCACTGCCATGTGACGGTTACCCTGCACCGGGGCATTCAAAAGCTGTGTTGCCACTACTGCGGTGTGCAGACACCGGTCCCTTCGGTCTGTGACGACTGTGGCAACCCGTTGCTGCGCGGCATTGGTGTGGGCACCGAAGGGCTGGTGGACGAGGTGCAAAAGCAGTTCCCCGACGCCCGCATTGGCCGCATGGACCGGGACACCACCCGCGCCAAAAATGCCCACATCACCCTCATCGATCAGATGGCGGCGGGCGAGTTCGATATTCTGGTGGGCACCCAGATGATGGCCAAAGGCCACCACCTGCCGGGGGTCACACTGGTGGGGGTTATCAGCGCCGATCAGGGGGTGCATCAGCCCGACTTTCGGGCGGCAGAGACCACCTTTGCGCTGCTCACTCAGGTGGCCGGGCGAGCGGGGCGCGAAGAGCGACCGGGACGGGTGCTGATGCAGACCTACGACCCAACCCTGCCGTCGATCCAGCATGCCCTCACCCACGACTATGCCGGTTTTGCCGCAGAGGAGATGCAGATGCGCGAGTTGGCCGCGTTCCCCCCGGTGGGGCGGGCCGTTCGGCTGCTACTGCGGGACCGCTCGGAGAGACGGCTGCAAGCCGCCTGTACCGCACTGGTTCAACTCATCGAGGCGGGACGGCAGCAAGGCAAGACCGACGGGGTCGACATCCTGGGACCTGCGGAGCCATCGCTCAAACGCCTGCGCGACGAATACCGTCAACATGTGTTGTTAAAGGCCCGCGCCACCGGCCCCTTGCGACAGGTCACCCGCTGGCTGATGGCCGCCATCGCCGACACCCCCGGTCTACGATCCATCCGGCTGGATGTGGATGTGGACCCGCTCAACCTGAGCTGAACTACATCCCGGCGCTGCCGTGGGGTGACGGTGCCGGGTTGTGGGGTGGCACCGACCGCCGTCCAACCGGGTGTTTGCCCGACATCAGTTTGGAGACACCGCCCTTCTGCCCGGCCCACACCACATTGTCTTCATCCACCGTGACCGCGTAGACATCCTCGCCGATCAGCTGGTCGGTCATGCCGTAGGACTGCCACACGGTACCGTCGTAGCGGCTCAAACCGTGGTTGGTGCCGAACCACATGGCCCCGTCCGGCCCTTGGGCAATCGCATAAACTACGTTGCCCGCCAGCCCGTCAGACTGGGTAAAATTGGTAAACGTCTGGCCGTCAAAACGGGAGGCCCCGCCGCCCCAGGTGCCGATCCACAAGCGCCCCTGATTGTCGAACAACAGCGAAAACACATAGTCCTCGTTGTAGGTCTCGGAGCCGTCCTCCTCCAGCGTGGTCAGGTTGTGGGAGTGGCTACCGTCGCGGGAGGAGCCAAACCCCGACATGTTACGCGACTTGAGGCCGCTGGGGTTGGGGGCACCCAGCCCGTCTCCATGACGCCAGGTAGTCCACTGGTCCTTGTGCAGCCGCGACAGCCCACCTTCGGTGCCGAACCAGACCGCCCCGTCCTGATCCACCTGAATGGCATAGACCCACGGGTTGGCCAGACCGTCCTTGACGTTGTAGGTGGTCCAGTCGGCCTTGTTATCCAGGTCGTGACCGATGCGGTTGACCCCGTCCCAGGTACCCAGCCAGGTGGCCTCCGGGGTGAAGGCCACGTCATACACCCACAGGTCGGCCAGGCCGTGTTTGGGCAGGTAGTTGTGCATGGCCTCATCGCGCCAGATCGACAGGCCACCGGCGTTGGTGCCCATCCACAGCGCCCCGTCCGGGGCCTGCTTGACCACAAAGGCGTAGGGGTCGCGCATGCCGTCGGCAGCGGTATAGGTACGCACCATATCGCCCTTCTTGCGGTCCACCTGTAACACCCCCACCGAGGTGCCCACATAGAGCTGGTCGCCCTGCACACTCAGGCTGCGCACATAGGCGTAACTGCCCACTTCAAACTGTTCCACCACCCGGTGCAGGTCGGGGGCACCGCCTTTGCTGGAGGCAGCAGGGCCATCCTTGAACAGCGACTTGGCGGGCGGGGCCCCGGCCCGGTCACAGGCCGACAGGGGCAGACACAGGGCCAGCAAAGCGGCCATGAACAGGGGGGGGGTCAGGCGCAACACAGGCAGCCCTCCAGCGGGGGGAAATCAAACATCGTCACAGCACCAGACCGGCCTGTAAAGAACGCTAGTTTTTAGGTTTGGAATGACAGCGCATGCAGTCGTAGAGCGGGAAGGCCACCTTGCCGTGGCAGCGGCCACAGAACTCTCCTTCGACGATTTTCTGCATGGAGACTGGGTTGCTGCCCGCCTGCATCTTGAAAATGCTCGGATGGCAGTTGCGGCAGTCCAGCCACTCCGTGTGCGGCAGATGGGGGTAGACCACATCCGGCAACGGCCCCTTGACCTTGAACACCACATCAAAATCGATGGTGGTCATCTCTACCTCGCCCTCAACAATGGAGCCACGCGGAGTAATCGTGCCGTCCCGCACCGCCGCTACCCAGTCCACATAACCGAGCTTGGCTTTGGGCATAAAGTCGAAGGCAATGGGGTGCTCTTCATCGTCCGGCGGGATGGGAATGGCAAACTCTGCCACCGGCTCCACCGCCTGAGCAGTACACGCTGCCAGCCACAGGGCCAGCATCAACCCCCCTGCCAACCGTATGGCCTGACGCACCGTCATCGGGGCAGTACCTCGATCTTGCCGGTCATGCGGTTATGGATAAAGCAAAAATAGGGGTAGGTACCGGCCTTCTCAAAGGTGTGGTTGACCCGTGCGCCCACATCCAGATCGGACGGCTCAATCTCCATGGCACCGGAGGGGTCCGAGCCGGGGATTGACGCAAACAGGTGGACCACACCGCTGTTGTTACGCCACAGAATGCTGTCACCTTCATAGATAGTAACCAGTCGTGGCAAAAACACGTAGTCGTCTTCCGGCACCACCACCTCGAAGGTCTGCACCTCTGCCGGGGCAGGCGGTGGCGCATCGGCAGGAGTTTCGTCATCAAATACAATGTCACCCACCGGCGGTAGCGGTGGCTGGGTATCGGTCGACTCCACCGGCGCTTCGGCAGGCATCTCTGGCGTAGCCGCCTCGACCGGCGCGGTGACCGTATCCAGTTGTGCAGCCGCCTCGCTGGCCATGGTGTCGGCCTTGGTCGCAGCAGTTTCAGCAGCGGTGGCGGCGCGCTCTTCGGCAGCCATTGCCTTGGCATCGGCTTTGTCTTTGGCGGCCATGGCTTTGGCAGCGGCCTTCTTCTCAGCGGCCATGGCTTTGGCGGCAGCTTTGTCTGCCCGGGCAGCCGCTTTGGCCGCTTTGGCCTCTGCTTTTTTGGCCTGCCTGGCGGCCTTGGCCTCGGCCCGCTGGGCGGCACCATCCTCATCGAACGGGTTAAAGCGGTCCGACAGGCTGCCCACCTTCTGGGTAATTCCACAGCCAGACAGCAGCAGGCTCATTCCAACAACACAGACCAGAGAAATTTGGCGTAAGCCCAGCATGTAGAGTTCCGCTCCGGATAAGGGCAGGCGTTAAAAGTTCTGGGCAGTGTGCCAAGGCTGCCCTCACCCTGTCAACAGAGGGGCCTTGACGGGCACCCGGCGGCCACCGCATCGGACCACCATTCAGGTGGTATACAGATCGACCGGATCACAGGTTGACCACGCTTTTGGGGGGTGGTAGCGTATATACGACAGTTTTGGTCGCCGACCACTCCAGTCGCCTATTTACTACGCTCGGGAGCATCACATGCTGAAGCTTACCAAAAAAGTCGATTACGCCCTGCTGGCGTTGCACCACATGGGCTACCTGTCGGTGGGCCCACTGGCCAACGCCAAGGAGATCGCCGAGACATACCAGATCCCGGTAGAGATGCTGGCCAAGATTCTGCAAACCTTATCACGGGCCGACATTATCGCCAGTGAAAATGGCCCCAAGGGAGGCTATGCCCTGTCACGACTGCCCGAGCACATCTCCGTGGCAGAGATCATTCAGGCAGTGGAGGGCCCCATCGGCATCGCCGACTGTGTCACCGATGGTGGCAGCCCCTGTATGCAGGAAGACACCTGTACCATCCGCACCCCCATTGAACAGATTCAACAGCGTATCCGCGCCCTGCTATCCGATATGTCGGTGGCCGATATGCATCACCAGACACTGACCGCCGTAGTCGGTCCATAACGCCTGTATTTAATTGAGTAAAGGGAAGCCCGTCGAACCATGACCATTGCAACACCCATCTACATGGATTACCAGTCCACCACCCCCATGGACCCCAAGGTTCTGGACGCCATGATGCCGTATTTTGTCGATACCTTCGGCCATCCGGCCAGCCGCAACCACAGCTTCGGCTGGGCTGCGGAAGAGGCGGTCGACAAGGCCCGTGAGCAGGTGGCGTCGTTGATCGGCGGCACCGCCCGCGAGATCGTCTTTACCAGTGGTGCCACCGAAGGCATCAATCTGGCCATCAAAGGGGTGGCAGAGATGTACGCCGAGAAGGGCCGCCACATGGTGGTGTCGGTAGTCGACAGCCGCCCGGTGCTGGACGTACTCAAACGGCTGGAGCGGGACCACAATCTGGAGGTCACCACCGTACCGGTCGATAAAAATGGCCGGGTGGCGGCGGAGGACATCAAAAACGCCCTGCGCCCGGACACCATTCTGGTATCGGTGATGATGGCCAACAACGAGATCGGCACCGTGCAGGACATGGCCGCCATCGGCACCGTCTGCAAAGAGGCCGGGGTGATCTTCTTTACCGACGCCTCCGAGGCCGCGGGCAAGGTGCCGGTGGATGTCCAGGCCATGGGCATCGATCTGCTCACCATCGCCGGCCACAAGATGTACGGCCCCAAAGGGGTGGGTGCCCTGTATGTACGGCGCAAAAAGCCGCGTGTACGGCTGGCCCCGCAGATCGACGGCGGTGGTCACGAGCGCGGCATGCGTTCCGGCACCATCAACGTACCCGGAGTGGCCGGTTTGGGGGAAGCCTGCGCCCTGTGCGAGCAACTCATGGCAGAAGAGTCCAAACGGGTGGCCGCCCTGCGCGACCGGCTGGAGCAGGGCATTCTGGCCGAGTGTGACGAGGTAGAGGTCAACGGCGATACCGATCACCGGCTGCCCCACAACACCAACCTGAGTTTTGCCTACATTGAGGGCGAGTCCATGTTGATGGGTATGAAAGACGTGGCATTGTCCTCCGGTTCGGCCTGCACCACCGCCACCCTGGAGCCGTCCTATGTGATTCGTGCGCTGGGGGTATCTGAAGAGTTGGCCCACTCGTCAATCCGTTTCTCTCTGGGCCGCTTTACCACCGAGGAGGAGGTCGACTTTGTGGTCAAACAGGTGATCGAATCGGTCAATCACCTGCGCGCCATGTCGCCCCTGTACGAGATGGCTAAAGAGGGCATCGATCTCTCTACCGTGCAATGGAAGGGCGACTGATCTGGCGCAAACGAGTTTTACCGGCGTCATTGCCGGACCGATTTCTTAAATGTAAGGAGGCCAGTCATGGCATACAGCGAAAAAGTTTTAGACCACTACAACAACCCCCGCAACATGGGTTCCTTCGGCAAGGATGAAGACGGCGTCGGCACCGGCATCGTCGGCGCGCCGGAGTGTGGCGATGTGATGAAATTGCAGGTCAAGATCAACGAAGATGGCGTCATTGAAGATGCCAAATTCAAGACCTTTGGCTGCGGCTCTGCCATTGCCAGCTCGTCCCTGGCTACCGAGTGGCTCAAGGGCCGCACGGTGGAGCAGGCCATGGCCATCAAGAACACCGAGATCGTCGATGAGCTGGACCTGCCGCCAGTGAAGATTCACTGTTCAGTGCTGGCCGAAGACGCCATCAAAGCGGCGGTCAGTGACTACGTGGACAATAAAGACAAGAACGAGGACTGACCCCCCATGGCCAAGGTGACCTTTTTACCCTCCGGAACCACCGTCGAGGTAGACCCTGAACAGTATCCCTACGGGGATCACGGCCAACCGGGCAGCCTGCTCGACATCGCCCTGCATGCAGGGGTCGATATGGGCCACAACTGTGGCGGGGTGTGCGCCTGCACCACCTGCCATGTGGTGGTGGAGTCTGGCGAAGACTTCCTGTCGGAGATGGACGACGACGAAGAAGACCGTCTGGACAAGGCCGAAGGCCTGACCCTGCGCTCCCGTCTGGCCTGTGTCAGCGTGGTAGAGGGCAGCGGCGAGGTGACCGTCAAGGTGATGATGACCAAAGCCCAGGCCGGAGGCCACTGACAATGAAGCTGGACTGGCAACACTCCGAGGACATTGCGCTGGAGTTGATCGAGCGCTACCCGGACAAAGACCCGCTCGCGCTCAGATTCACCGACCTGCGCGACCTGGTGGTAGGGCTGACCTCCTTCACCGGCGACCCGGAACAGTCCTCCGAAGGCAAACTGGAGGCCATTCAGATGGCCTGGTATGAGGAGTGGCAGGACAGCGGCCAGTAGCTGCCCTCCACTACTTGATCTTGATGCCCCGCCAGCGAGCGGGACGCTCTAAAATCGTGCCGCCCGACCCCACCAGGGTCATGCGTCCGCCTGCGCCGCTGGCCACCCCCCACAGGCTTTGACCGGTGATGCCCGACAGGGAGGTAATTTGATAATCCTTCTGGTTGCGGTCGTATAACACGGTCAGGATGGTGCCAAAGTCGCCCACCGCCCAGGTGCCGCCCTTGGGGTCGGTGGCCACTCCGTACAGGGCCAGTCCGCCATCCGACAACGCTTCCCACCGGTCGGTGCGCCAACGGCGGATGATGCCGTCCATGCCCACTGCGGTGCCCCCGCTGGTTACCCCGGTCAGGGTCACCTCTGCCAGGAGGGGGCGCGGATGCCACTGGCCCTTTTCGCGCACAAACGCGATACCGTCATCCCCCACCACCCAGAAGCGCTGATCGCTGGAGCCGGCCACCGCCCGCAAGGTTTTGGTGGTCGGGCTGCTCATCGGCTCCCAGCTCTCACCGGCCCAGCGCAGTACCAGACCGTCCTCACCCACCGCGACTGCGGTTTGTTGCCATGCGGTGATGGCGCGGATCGGTTGACGCGGTTTGGCCAGGCGGGTCCAGCCCCGGTGGTCGGCCACCCACAAGGTGTTGCCGCCCACCAGCACCCGCCCGTCACCCAGCACACCAACCGCCGTCAACAGCCCCGCTCCGTTAAGGGTTTCAGTGCGCCACTGCTCGTCACCTAAACGATTCAAGACGGTCCCTCCCTCGCCCACCGCCCAGTCGCCGTCCACCGCCAGCAGTTCGGCAAAAGTGCCCCGCCGCACCGGGATAAAGCCGTCCTTTCCGCCCTGTAACAGCAGGCCGTCATCCCCCACCAATACATGACCGATCTCCCCGCCGGTGGCAATCTCTACGGCCCCGCGAATGGCCAGATCGGTGTCGTAACTTACCCGCTGCCAGCGACTGCCGTCGAAGCGCCGGATTTCACCACCATCACCGGCCACCCACACGTCGTCCGGGCCACTCCCCCAGACCCAGCGCAGCAGTTGGCGGGTACCCACCTCCTCGCGGGTCCAGCGGTCGCCCTGTCCGTGCAGTACCATGCCGTCATTACCAACGATATAACGATCATCCGGGCCGGTGCCCCACACCCCCACAAAGTGGGCATTCACCCCCACGTTGACCGACTGCCAGCGGGTGCCGTCATAGTGGGCCACATTGCTGCGCCCACCCACCGCCCACACATCCTTGGGGCCGCTGCCCCAGACCGCAAAAAACAGATTGTCGGTAGGGCTCTCCTGACGCTTCCAGCAGCGCCCGTCAAAGTGGAAGATCACCCCCCGGTCACCCACCGTATACACATCATCCGGGGCGCTGCCCCAGACCCCGTTAAAATCGTTGGAGACCCCGGTAGGCTGGTCCTGCCAGTGTTTGCCGTCCCAGTGCAGGGCACGACCGTTGTAGCCGGTGGCAAAGACCTCTCCGTTGGTGGCCACCCACACCCCGGACAGGTAGTCCCGCACTCCGGTATCCACCGACCACCAGCGGCGACCGTTACCCCGCATGATGCGGCCCTTGTCACCCACCGCCCACAGGTTGTCGGCCTGTACCCCGGCCACGGCCAGCAGGTTGTCGCCCTGGGGAATCGGGTGGGACCAGATCAACTCCGGCGCAGTGGCCACCGGCAGATTGCGTGGTGCACCGGCACACTGGCCCACTCCAATCGACTTGGCCGGAGCGTTGGCTGCGGTCAGTTCGGCCCGCCAGCCCCCGTCACCACCGGAGGCGCAGGCGACAAGTAGCAACGCCATGCCAGCCCCACAGACCCACCCCGTACTCCTCCACCAACGGCGCCCGATTGACTGCTGTACCACCCGGTCCATAACCACTCCTCTATTGTCCCGCCACACCTCATGCGGCCTTGCAAGGCCCTATTGTAACGTTGTGGGCCAAAACTTTTTTGTTTGCATGTCAGGCGTTTATCAACATAATGCTAGGGGTGGTATGGCATCCTCAAATTTGGACTGTACCCCGATCCGGGTGGACGACTGATTTTTGATGGAGTAACGTCTTTATGGTGCGCAAGGGAACTCAGATCGGTCTGGCAGCGGGACTGGTGGTGCTAATGGCCGCCCCGGTCTACGCGGGCATTAGCCCCAAATTTCTGATCGAGCGCAAGGGCTGTTTAAGCTGTCATTCCTTGCTGGGCAAAGGTGGCCGCATGGGTCCACCGCTGCAAAGCACCCCGGCCTGGAGCGACCCGGACCGGATGTTCAAATACATCCAGGACCCCAAAAGCGTCAACCCCAAATCGATCATGCCCAAGGTGCGGTTGAAGGAGGCCGAAATTCAGGCCATTGTCGATTACCTGCAAACCTTTAAAAAAGACGCCAAGGCGCCTAAAGGCTGGAAGCCCAAATAGCTTATGAGCGATGCGGCCACCT
>JALWRU010000527.1 GCA_026994095.1 Nitrospira sp.
TTCCAGTACGTATTAAAAGCCGAGCCGAACTCAGGTATCGGCAGTATGCAGATCCGCGCCCTCAACGACTGGGTGGTCAAACTGCTGCTGATGCCGGTGGCCGGGGTGACAGAAGTACTGTCATTCGGCGGTGAGGTACGCCAGTACCAGATCAATCTGGACCCCCAGCGCATGCTGGCGCGGGGCGTCTCGGTGGAAGAGGTCGCTCAGGCGGTCGAGGCCAACAACCGCAATGCGGGCGGCTGGTATATGGACAACGGCGCCGAGCAGCTGGTCATTCGCGGGGTGGGCTGGGTACGCAGCGACGAGGACGGCCTCACCGACCTGCGCGCCATCCCGATCAAGACCGTGGACGGCACCTCGGTGCGGGTGCGCGACGTGGCACAGGTGGCCTTTGGTGCCGAGATCCGTCAGGGCGCGGTCACCATGACCCTGCGCGGCGAAGATGGCAAACCGCAGCCCTTGGGCGAGGTGGTCACCGGCATCGTCATGAAACGGATGGGGGCCAATACCAAGGGCACCATCGACGACGTTAAAGAGCGCATGGAGATCATCGCCAAAGCGCTGCCGGACGGCCTCACCATCGAGCCGTTTTACGACCAGTCCGATCTGGTCTCCAAAGCGGTATATACAGTTCAAAAGGCACTGCTGGAGGCGTTTGTACTGGTCATCATCGTGCTGTTCCTGTTCCTCATGAACGTGCGGGCGGCGGTGCTGGTATTGATCTCCATCCCCCTGTCGGTACTGGCGGCGCTGGCGATCATGCAGATGCAGGGCATCTCCGCCAACCTCATGAGCCTGGGGGGGCTGGCCATCGCCATCGGCATGATGGTGGACGGCTCGGTGGTGATGGTGGAGAACATCTTCAAACATCTGGAGAAACCGGACGCCTCCGATGGGGGGGTCGCCCTGCGGGTGACCGAAGCAGCCAAGGAGGTAGCCCGACCCGTGTTCTTTGCGGTGTTGATCATCATCGTGGTGTTCACCCCGCTGTTTACCCTGGAAGGGGTGGAAGGCAAGTTGTTCATCCCTATGGCCCTGTCGATCACCTTTGCCATGGCGGCATCGTTGCTGGTGGCCATGTTCCTCATGCCGGTGCTGGCCACCTACGTGTTCAAACATGGCGAAAAACATCGCGACAGCCCGCTGTTGGCACCGCTGGCAAGAGGCTACTCCCGCGCACTGGCCTGGGGCCTGAAGCGGCGTGGATGGCTGGTAATTTGCTCGCTGGTGGCGCTGGTAGCCACCCTGTCACTGGTGCCCAGACTGGGGACCGAGTTTGTACCGGAACTGGAGGAAGGCACCCTCAACATCCGCGTCACACTGGCACCATCGTCGTCGCTGGACTTCGCCAAGAGCGTGGGTGAAAAGATGGAGACCATTCTGGTCGAGCACTTCCCGGAGGTGACCTACGCCTCGGCCCGTACCGGGCGGGCAGAGCTGGGGGGTGACCCGGAGCCGGTCTCCAATGTAGAGGTCTTTGTGGGTCTGTTACCGGTGGGCGAATGGACCTCCGCCCCCGACCGCAAAGCGTTACAGGCGCTGATCCGGATGGAGCTGGAGCGCATCCCCGGAGTACTGCTGTCGTTCTCGCAGCCCATCGCCACACGGGTGGATGAGTTGCTGTCCGGCGTCAAGGCACAATTGGCCATCAAACTGTTTGGCAAAGACCTCAAGGTACTGGCCCAGAAGGGCAAGGACATTGAGGCGCTGGTCAAACGGGTGGAAGGTACCGTCGGTGTGGCCATGGAGCAGATCGAGGGGGAGGCCCAGTTGATGGTACGGCCCGACCGCAAACGGCTGGACCGCTACGGTATTCCGGTCAATCAGGTGATGGCCCTGGTGAGTGACGCCATTGGTGGCACCGAGGCGGGGCAGGTGATCGCCGGTAACGAGCGCTACGACATCTATGTGCGTCTGGCCCAACGCCACCGCAACAGCCCGGAGGCCATCGGCAACCTCATGCTGCAAGCCCCGGACGGGGCCTGGGTACGGCTCAAGGAGGTGGCGGAAATCCGCATCGAAGAAGGCCCCCCCATGATCCGCCGGGACGATGTGCAGCGGCGGGTGGTGGTGCAGGCCAACGTGGAGGGCCGCGATATGGGTGGTCTGGTCAAGGAGCTGGATGAGCGCATCCGCACCGAAATCGACCTGCCACCGGGCTACACCGTGGTGTTTGGTGGCCAGTTCGAGAACCAGCAGCGGGCACAGGCCAAGTTGATGGTGGTGGTACCGGTCAGCCTGCTGCTGATCTTCCTGCTGCTCTATTTCGCCTTCCATTCGGTGGGGCAGGCCCTGTTAATCATGCTCAATGTGCCGCTGGCGTTGATCGGCGGGGTGCTGGCCCTGTACCTGTCGGGGCAGTATCTGTCGGTGCCGTCCAGCATCGGCTTTATCGCCCTGTTCGGGGTAGCGGTATTGAACGGCGTGGTACTGGTGGACTCCATCAACCGCCACGTGGCCGGGGCGACCGACATCCTGCGGGCCATCCGCGAAGGGGCGGAGAGCCGCTTCAGGCCGGTGATGATGACCGCCACCATTGCCGC
>JALWRU010000528.1 GCA_026994095.1 Nitrospira sp.
CCGCGTTACTCAGCGGTTCGCCTCGCCAATCGTCCCAACATCCATCTGATTGCGATTGATTCACTGTTGCCGGATGCGCTGGCGGTCAAACACATGGGTATTCATGCCCGCTACCAGGCGGTCTTTGCAGAGGCCGGGGCGACGATTGTGCCGAACCTGTTCAGCAGCCAGTCACCCACCTCCCAGTCGCTGGCCAGTGTGGGCCGTTTTGCCGACCCGGACTATTCGGGGCATCACGCTTTTTCCGGGCGGGTCTTGCAGCCGCTCTACTATCTGTTTCGCCACAACGGTTACCGGATCGCCGCCGGCTACAGCAGCGGCAAAAAGTCCTTTGGCGCTCAGGGCCCTTATGTGGACGAATATGTCAATACCAGTGGGCTGGCGCGCATCTTCTCGGAGAGCGCCCTGTGCAAGCATCAGAGCGAACGTGGGCGGACCTTTCAGCTATACGGGCTGTGCCGTTGGGTAACGCCACTGGAGCGTCACAACCGACGTGGCTGGGGCCAGCAGGTGACTGAAAAAATTGCTTCCAAGGGGGGTGACGGGCCGTGGCTGACGTTCCACTACATTTACCGGTTACTGGGCCATTCGGCCATGGATTTTCAGTCGGATAGCGATGAAGATCTGGCCGAGTATGTGACTTTTTTTGAAAAGCAGCAGCAGACCATGATGGTGCCGTGGGCGCGGGAGTTGATCGCGCAGGTGCACGCCACCGACCCCAACGCCATCGTCTTTGTATTTGGTGACCACGGCCCCTACCTGAGCCGCTCGATTACGCAAGCGGACAATCCGACCTTCTACGCCCAGGACCGGTTTGGAATTTTTGGGGCGGTACTGCCGACCACACAGCCGTGTGCGGCTGCCGAGCATCTAACTCACTACGCCGACCCCTACGCCACCCCGTCGCGAGTGCTGGCGGGGGTGATACGTTGTCTGGCGGAAGACCCGCAGACGGTGGATCAGGCCATGCGCTTCAAAGAGCTGATCGACTTCAGCCCGTTTTTGTATCAGTAGGCGGCGAGCCGTGGTTTGACGGTGAAGCGAATCACGGCCATAATCGCTTCATGTGGTGGAGCGATTAAAGGTGCTTTGTGGGTCGTTGGATCTGGCAACAATCGGATTGGCCGTATTTTAGGTGGCAGGAGGCCGAACTGTCTGAGGCGTTGGCTAGCGCCCGTTTGGCCCAAGGAAAACTGTTGGGTATGGCCGGTCTGCTGGATGAATCGCTGGCCCGTGATGCGGCGGCGGCGATTCTGGTAGATGACAGCCTGACCACTAGCGCCATTGAGGGGCAAGCGCTTGCGCGGGATTCGGTACGCTCATCAGTGGCCCGCCATCTGGGCCTTTCGACCGAGGGCCTGCCTGCGCCGCCCCGGGCCACCGATGGCTTGGTGAAGATGCTGGTGGATGCGGCCCAGCACTATGCTGAGCCACTGACCGTTGAGCGGTTGTGTGGCTGGCAGGCAGCGCTGTTCCCCGATGGCTATTCAGAGTTGGTGCAGATTCGGGTGGGGGCGTTGCGAGGCGACGCACCCATGACGGTGGTATCGGGTAGGGCAGGGTGCGAAACGGTCCATTTTCTGGCCCCGCCCCAGCCCGGTCTGGTGACCGAACTGGATGCCTTTTTACACTGGTTTAGGCACCCACCGCAGGGGTTGGACGGGTTGCTGCGGGCCGGGTTGGCCCACCTGTGGCTGGTGACCTTGCACCCGTTTGAAGACGGTAACGGACGCATCGCCCGTGCAGTTACCGACCTGGCCATTGCGCAGGATGAACACCAGCCCATGCGACTGTTTAGTCTGTCGTCGCAGATTGAAAAACAGCGCAAGGCATATTACGACATACTGGAGCAGACCCAGCGCGGGTCAATGGATGTGAGCGACTGGCTGGTGTGGTTTTTAACGCAGGTGGCCGCCGCCTGTGACGGCGCACAGGGGACGGTCGCACGCACCCTTGCCAAGGCCCGCTACTGGCTGCACTTTCATACCGAGGGGATCAGCGAACGCCAGCGCAAGGTGCTTAATCGCTTGCTGGACGCAGGGCCGGACGGCTTTGAAGGCCACCTGAACAACCGCAACTACATGGGCCTGACCCGAGCCAGCCGCACCACGGCATATCGAGAGCTATCTGACCTGCTGGAGCGGGGTATGCTGGTATCTATTGGTGGCGGTAGAAGCACCGCCTACGCCATCCCGTGGGGGCGATTTTTGAGGGATGGGTAACAAAAAATCAGGGAGTGGCCCGGTGCCGAGAAGCCATGACAAAGAGTGCTTTTACAAGTATATGACGGCGGAGGTCGCGCAAAAAGTTCTGGTGAATGGGACGCTTCAGTTGAGTGCGCCGAGTCGCTTTAATGATCCATTTGATCACCATGTGAAATTTCGACCAAAATTTACAGAGCGGGAGGCCATTAAAGCCCTATCTTCTGCTTTGGAACAGCTTGCCCTTGGAGGAGACGTCCCAAATTTTGAACGGATAACTTCGCTGTCAAAAGGGGCGCTCAACCTCCGGTCATTGCCGGGAATGTCCGACACAAAAAAAA
>JALWRU010000529.1 GCA_026994095.1 Nitrospira sp.
TCATGGGAACCGGCTATTGTATGCCAGACAGACCGTCTGGACCAACCGGTCCAGCTGCCCGCTACCACACGCTGGTGCCCATGCCGTCCTTGTCCCCCAGGTTATTGATGACCACACCGGGCACGGTATCGCTGACCACCGCCACCGATTGCAACAGTGGCGACCAGACCGTCGAGGCTGCACCGCCCGGCCCATACAGCACATAGGCCCTGCCGGTATCACCAAAGATGTTGCTGGACTGATCGTTGTTGGGGGCACCAAACACCAGATCGTGCAGGGTATCGCCGTTGATGTCGCCACTCATGTGGATGCCCAGCCCCAGCCGGTCGTTGCCCGCCTCTCCGTCAAAGCGGGCGTCCGGGATGGTATCCAGCGTGGGGGAACCCAGATGAATCTCGATCACCCCCCGATCGCCAAATTCCGGCGCGCTGCCGCTGTCACCAAAGGCCACCCCCACCGCCATATCGGACAGGCCGTCGCCGTTCATATCACCACCGCCAGCGATTCGCAGACCAAAGGCCTCATTGCCGGTCACCCCCTGAAACACCACCGCCTGAGCGGTATCGGTCTGGGGCACCGGACCACCCTTGAACAGGTGGACCCGGCCAATGCTGGGGGTACCTCCCGCGCCAAAGGCGGGGCTGCCCACTGCCAACTCGTCAAAGCCGTCACCGTCCATGTCACCCGCACCGCTGATGCCCAGGCCAAAATGCTCGTCGGTGACATCGCCGAATAGCTCCACATCGGGCAGGGCGTCCACCGCTGCACCGCCGTAGTAGACCGCCACCCGCCCGGCACCGGTGCGGACCGACCCGCCCACCGAGGCCGGCCGATCGGCCAGCGGTCCACCCACCGCCAGATCGTCGATACCGTCGGCGTTGAAATCAAAGCCACCGGCAATGGTGCCGCCAAAGGTCTCCTGCGCGGCGTTGCCGTCCAGGATCAGGTCGGGCACATCGTCAACGGTGGGGTTACCGCCTACGTCCGGCCCGCCAAAATAGACATACACCCGCCCCCGGTTATTGGTGTTGTCGGTGCCCGGTTCATCAAACTGGCGCGACCCCACCGCAAAGTCGTCAAAGCCGTCGTCGTTCAGGTCAAAACCAGAGCTGACCACCGAACCAAAGCCGTCGCTAAAATTTTGACCGGTGAGGGTCAGATCGGCCACATTGTCCGGGGTGCTGCTACCAAAATAGACATACACGGCCCCTGTCAGCCGAAAATGAGTATTGACCCGGTGGGCCCCCATAATCACGTCGGCATAACCGTCGCCATTCAGGTCACCCATCGTCACCGAGATGCCCGCCTCTCCCAGCGGAATCTGACCGTGATACGACAGGTTGGAGGTCGCTGGTGTGTTGTTGGCCCCCAGGGTGGTGCTGCCAAAAATCAGGTCGGCCCGACCCCGATTATCCACTGAGACTGAAGGCCGTCCTCCGTCGCTGCCCGGTACCCCGGCCAGAATGTCAGACAAGCCGTCGCCGTTGACATCCCCCGGCACCGTCCTCACTCGAAAAGAGCGGGTCAGGCCAAAATGGTCCACCCCGGCGGCATCGGTGGTGGCCACCCGCCAGAAGAAGGTGCCGTTGCCGGGAGGTGCATAGTCGAGCTGCAAGGTGGTGTTCAACCCGGCAAAGACCCGGTTCACCAGGAGCGCGGCACCGGTAAAACTGCCGTCGGCAGAGACCTGCACACGATACCCCACGCCATTGGGATCATTCACCACGTTCCAGACCAGCGTAATCGGCGGTAGCCCCGCCGCGCTACCGGCCAGTTGCTGCCGGTTCAAGGGGGCATTGAGACGCGGTGCGGCCACGGCAATGCCGGTACGAATCACCTGCACCACGGTGGCGGCGCTCAGGTTGCCCGCTCCATCCCGCTGCTGAAAGGTGAGGATGTTGGTCGCCCCACCTGCCAACGGTAGTGGTACATCAATGGTAAAACCGGTGGCGGCACCAGCGGGCACCACCGGTATACCGTCCAACAATACGGTGGCCCCGGACTCGCGACTGCCGCTGATCACTACCGTGCCGGTGGCCACACTTGCCGGGGGTGGGGTGATGGTCGGAGCAGCCGGTGCGGCAGTATCGCGGATGACCGTTAAGATGGTCTCGCCCGAGCGGTTCAGGGAGCGGCTCTCCACCACCAGCGTGAACTGGTTAGTGCCTTCGACAGGCACATCCACCAACGCACTCCAGAGACCGTCGCAGGAGGCAGCCACCTCCTGGGTATCGTTGATAATAACCTTGGAATTGGGCGGACGGGTGCCGGAGATCGGCAGCCCGGTAGTCCGGTTGGTGAGGATAAACGGCGCACTACTGACCCGCGCTGCGGGCGGGTTGTCTTCAAAGGTGTCAATGCCACCGCAGGGCGCGGTGGTGGCCCCTTCGCTACAGCTCGATAGCAGTAGCGCAGCGGATAGCAGCACCCCAAGGGTCCCGGCCGACGAGGTCCATATTCTGCGAACAGTCACAGGAACCTATTGTACCACCCCTGTCGCCGCCCCCCTTACAGACCGTCCGGGAACTGCATGATAAAC
>JALWRU010000530.1 GCA_026994095.1 Nitrospira sp.
CGGCCATCTGGATAAAGCGGCGGAAGGTGTTGTCGATGGGGTTTCCCAAGCCGTCAATCGGGGTATCGTCCAGCAGTGCGCGCAGGCTGCTACGCAGCCCTTCATCGGTGGCTCCGGCGGCCAGTTCCGCATCGCTGGGGGCTCGTCCTGATAGCAGTAGCGAGGCCTTGTGAAGGGTGCGGGCGTTGCTCATCAGGCGTACGCCCGACAGGTTTTGTGCAACCGGGCCGCCGCCTCCACCGCCACTCACGTCGCAGGGAACCGGCGTGCGCAGCCGTTGAATCAACTCCTGCAGATTGCGGTAGTTCAGGGACTGGTTGTCACCAAACGGTGCACCGCCGCCGTGGAACGGCTGGCCGATGGAGCGGCCCAGGAGTACCGTACCGTCGACCCCGCTGGGGGTGGTCACAAAGTTACGCACCACCTGCAAGCTGGCGTTGGCATTGCCGGTTACCAGCAACAGGCCGGTGCCTCCTGCCGCGCCGCCACTCACGTGGCAGGTGGCGCAGTCGGTATCCAGCGCCGGCATTATGGTATCGGCAAAGTAGGTGGGGGTCGGGATGCAGGCGCCGCCCGAGCCGCCGCTGCCTCCGGATCCACCTGACCCGCCGGATCCGCCACTACCGCCCGAGCCGCCACTGCCTCCGGATCCACCTGACCCGCCGGATCCGCCGCTCCCGCCGGTACTGGCGGCCACGCCGATAAACGTGTCGGAGCTGGAACCAATGGTATTGCCTGCGTAATCTACCAGCCCACTGACAGTCAGGGTAATATTCTGCCCACCGGTCTGCGCCGACGTCTCAATCACCACCACCTGGCTATTGGCCTGGAGGGTGGCGCTGACCACGGTCAGACCTCCTGAGAGGGTGTAGTTGGCGACAGTGCCCGCAGTCTGCACCCGCTCAGAGAGGCGCGCAATGATGTGGGTATTGTCCAGCGCACGGACATGGGTGAGGGCGGGCGGATTGGTGTCGGTGCCCTTCTGGATCGAGAAGTGGTCCCGCCGTACGCCGTAGTTGTTCACGAATGTGACGGTCAGACGGTTGTCCACCAACTCTAACAGCACCGAGCCGGGTTCGTTGAGGGAGCGCACCATCACCGGATGGTCGAGGCTGCCACCACGGGCACCCCCGGCGCTGCCTGCCACCACATAGACGGTGCCCCGATGGCTACCGGTGCCGCTCTGTTGATAGGCGCGGCCTTGCTCCTGGTTGCCGTCACCGGCATCCACCGCCATGCCAGCGACAAAGCTGCTGGCGTCGCCGTAGTGACCATCGATCAGCATGGAACGTTCGTAGGTGCGGCTACCGCCAGACAACACCAGATCGACCCCGTGCTGCTCCAGCAGGGGTACCACCTGGGTACGCATGACGGTCATGGCACTGTCGGTATCTGAATCGCTGGGGCCGCGAGAGTAAGGCGGAGAGTACCAGAAGGCCAATGTCCACGGGTGGTTATCGGCGGCCAGATCCATGGTGATCCAGTCGAGCATGTTCTGATCGACGGCGGTAGCGTCCAGACTCAGTACATGAATATCGCCGTAGTCGAGGGCGTAGTAACCCGGATTGCCTGAGGGAACGCCACCCAACTGGCCGCCGCTGGGCAGAATGTAGTGGCCGCGATAGGCGTTGCTGCCACCGCTACCGGTGGTCTCTTGCATACCGGGAGTCGGCCAGACCGGCCCTTGACGCAGTTGAGAGCCGAACAGGGCGAGGCTCTGACGGTAGTCCGCCACCGTGCCTTCACTGGCAACAGTGTCGCCCAGCAGCATGACCCCGTCTACCGGCAGGTCGCCGCGATAGAAGTCGAGCCCGTCACGGATGGAACGGGCGTGAACCGGGTTCAGGCCAGAGCCACCCACCGCCCAGAAACGCAGGGGCTGCGGGTCGCCCGGATCTGGCGGGGTCAGAAAGCTGTGGACTTCCGGGTCGCCGGAGATCAGGTAGCTGTCGGTGCCGACCGCATAGTAGTACCGCTGACCGGCGGTGAGGCCTCGCAGGGTCACCGCATGGCGAATCCCCCCGGCAGCAGAAGCGCGCTCGGACAGATTGTCGGGGCTGGTACCGTAGCGCACGACCGAGTTTGACGGCTGGCTGGTCTGCCACTCGACCAATATCTGGTCACTGGCAGGCTGCTGCAGCGAAGGGCTTTGTGCCAGCGTTGGTTTGCTGTTGCCGAAATCGGTGACACCGCCTCCGCCTCCAGCGCCGCAGCCAGACAGCAGCGCAGTCATGGCCAGCGCAGCAAGTCGCAAAAAGAGACGCGGACCCTCGGGGCGTGAGGTGGCGTGGGAAGGGTGGGTTTGCATGGGCATTGTCGGTCCTGTGGCGACCTGCTCCGATAGCAGAACATGGGTCGAAATCATCCTGGCGCACCAGGGATAAATCAATTGTCGTGCCATCCTGATCGGAATATCCATGTTGTTGAATTAACAATGAATACGCGGAAGGGCACGGCAGAGTACACAGTCAACCTGGACAGAATTGCACAGTAGCAGCGTGTGCTGTACACGTTTTGACAGGGTCAGAGATTGTCAGGA
>JALWRU010000531.1 GCA_026994095.1 Nitrospira sp.
CAATACCTCGGTCAAATCCACCGTCACCGATGTGCTGGGCAACACCGTCGATGTGCTCTATATCAAAGGCTCCGGCTGGGATCTGGCCACCATCGAGGACGCGGGCTTTCCGGCAGTGCGCATGGACCACCTGCTGGAGCTGCGCCGCCTGACCAAACTGACCGATCCGGACATGGTCAACACCCAGCGCACCCATATGATGTCGGCCTCGTCGCCCAATCCGTCCATCGAGACCCTGCTGCACGCCTTTTTGCCCCACAAGTTTGTCGATCACACCCATTCCGATGCCGTGGTGGCGCTCACCAACGTGCGCCACGGCGAGCAGGCAGTACAGGAGGTGTACGGCGACGGTATGTCGATTGTGCCCTACGTGCAGCCCGGTTTTGATCTGGCCAAGGTGTGCGGCGACCTGTACGACAAGGACACCACCGTCAGCGGGCTGATCTTGATGAAACACGGCATCTTCACCTTTGCCGAAACCGCCAAAGACAGCTACGACTTGATGATCGAGCGGGTGCAGCAGGCCGAGGACTACCTCAATCAAGCCAAGGGCAACCGCGAGATCTTCCCGGTCCGCAGCGATATTGCCAGTCGTGGTGATGGGGTTACCGCCGGGGCGCTGGTGGCGCGGGTGGCGTCGTTGATCAGTCGGCAAGGCGGCAGCAAGATTGTGACGCTGGACGACAGCGACCATGTCATGCGGTTTGTGAACAGCACCGAGGCGGGCCGCCTGTCGCAGATTGGACCGGCCACCCCCGACCATGTGATTCGCACCAAGCCGCTGCCGCTCTACTGGGCGCAGCCGGATCTGTCGTCTGAAGAGGCCTTTATGGCCGGGCTTACGACGGTCATGACCGACTACATCGCCCGCTATGACGCCTACTTCAACGAGTTTGCCGCCAAGTCGGGTGAAGACAAGGTACGGCTTGATCCACACCCACGGGTGATCCTGATCCCCGGTCTGGGCATGCTCACCACCGGCGGATCGGTCAAAGAGGCCAATATTGTTGCTGATATCTACCGTCATACCATCGACGTGCTGGAGTGGGGTGACGCTCACGGCGATTATGAGGTACTTACCCCGGAGCAGCTATTTGGCATGGAGTACTGGGAACTGGAGCAGGCCAAGCTCAAAAAAGGGGGGAAACAGGCCCCGCTAGCAGGCCGGGTCGCATTGGTGAGTGGTGCGGCATCCGGCATCGGTCGGGCAGCGGTGGAAGCCCTGTCTGCATCTGGTGCCCATGTGGTGGGGATTGACATTGATGGCGACGGGCTGGCGGCGTTGTCTGACAAACTGGGGGCCGGTTTTATCGGGGTGACTACCGATGTCACCGACCGGGCCGCCATCGACCGGGCGGTGGATGCCGCCGGGCGTACCTTTGGCCGGTTGGACATTCTGGTGGCCAATGCCGGGGCCTTCCCGCCGTCTCGCACCATTGCCGAGATGGACGGTGCGACCTGGGACCGTAGCATGCAACTCAACCTGAGCGCCCATCTGTGGTGCCTGCAGGCCGCGTTGCCCTACCTGAAGCAGCATACGGGCCGTGCCGACGTGGTATTGATGGGCTCTAAAAACGTGCCTGCCCCCGGTCCCGGTGCGGCGGCCTATAGCTGTGCCAAGGCGGCGCTGACCCAACTGGGTCGCGTGGCGGCGCTGGAGCTATCCGGGGATGGTATTCGGGTCAATACCCTGCATCCGGATGCGGTGTTTGATACCGGCGTGTGGACCGACGAGGTGCTGAAGGCACGGGCGGCCCACTACGGCATGAGTGTGGACGACTACAAACGCAAGAACCTGCTGCATAGCGAAATCACCTCCGACGATGTGGGCGGGTTGGTAGCGCGTCTGTGTGAAGGGGCCTTTTTGCATACCACTGGCGCACAGATTCCCATTGATGGTGGCAACGAACGGGTGGTGTAGGTCGACCTGTGCGACTGGGGTTAACCCATAAGATCTTTGGCGGCTATCTGGTGCTGATCTCGACCCTTGTCGGGATCGGCGGCTTTGGCGGACTAACGCTCTACCGTCTTACCGGTGAATACCAGTCGCTGGTGGATGAGGGGCTGCCCAAACAACGGATTCTCTATTCGCTGGAAGAGCTGTTTCGCCGTCAGAGCGCTAACGAAAAGAAGTTCGTGGTGTTGGGTAATCCGGCCATCTCCGAACTGTTCTCCAACCAGAATCGCAAGTGGGAAACGCTGGCCGAGACCCTGTCGTACCACATTGGTCGAGGGCCGGGCAGTAGCGAACTGAACAACCTGCGCTACCGCCACAAGTTATACGGTATGCGGGTGCTGGATAACATGGCCATGCGGGCCAAGGGCAAATCGGCGGGCGGCAAACGCCGTAGCACTGGCCGTTTTATTCGGGCCATCAATCAGGATTTACAGGTGTTGTCCATCACCTTGCGGCAGGCCATGGAGATGCGGCTACAACAGACCCAGGACCGCAGTGAACGCATTATCGCGTTTACCGTGGGGGTGGGACTGATCGTTATTGTATTGGGGCTGTTTGCCGCCTACGGCTTGTCCAGCCTGCTGACCCGACCGGTGCGCCGTTTGCAAGCAGCCACCGGAGATGTGGCACAGGGCATTTTCGACCGCAAGGTGCCGGTGGAATCCCATGACGAAATCGGCGATCTGGCCGCCTCGTTTAACGCCATGGCCGAGCAACTGGCCTCGCTGGAAAGCCTCCGGGAAGAGTTTATCGCCTACATATCCCACGAGCTAAAAACACCGCTGACCTCGCTTAAAGAGGCCAACGCACTGTTAAGTGAAGGGGTGGCAGGGCCGGTCTCTGCGGGTCAAACCAAGCTGTTGGGGGTGATTCAGGACGACTGCAACAAACTTGAGCGGCTCATCAGTGAACTGCTGGACCTGTCGAAGATGGAGGCGGGCATGATGCCCTTCAACATGCAGGTGACACGGTTCTTTGAGCCGGTCGCTGCGGCGGTGGAGGAGCAGGAGCCGGTGGCCAAAGGGCAGGGCGTCACGCTTACCGTGAGTGGTAGTGATACCCCACTGGTGATGGCCGATACCGGCCGCTTGCGGCAGGTCATGACCAACCTGATCTCCAACGCCATCAAGTTTTCACCGGTGGGGGCGCAGGTCTCCATCGACTGGCAGGAAGAGGATGGCCACCTCTTTTGTCATGTGCGCGATCAGGGGCCGGGTGTGCCGGAAGAGGCTCGCGAACTGATCTTTGAAAAATTTCACCAGTTGGCTCCCAATGCGCTGTCCGGGGTGCGTGGCACCGGATTGGGGCTGCCCATCGCCCGTAAAATTGTCGAGTCCCACGGTGGTGTCTTGCTGGTGGAATGCCCGCCGGAAGGGGGCAGCGTGTTCTGGTTCTCGCTGCCGCTGCACCCGGACCGGCGCGCCATTTCTCGTCCCTCCACCATCCCTCAGGCCGCTTAGTCCCCCCGTTTAAGGAAGTTCCCTCTATGTCGCAACACACCATTCTGCTGGTTGACGATGATACCAACATCCTCACCACCCTGGGCATGCGTCTGGAGTCGCTGGGTTATCAGGTACTCACTGCCGAGGACGGCCCCACTGCGGTCACCCTGACCATCTCGCGAGAGCCGGACCTGGTATTGCTCGACCTGCGGCTACCCGGTATGGACGGGCTGGAGGTGTTGGAAGAGATTCGCAGCAAGGTGCCAGATACCCAGGTGGTGCTGCTGACCGCACAGGGTTCGGTCGAGACAGCGGTGGAGGCCATGCGGCTGGGGGCCTACGACTATCTGGAAAAACCGATCGACTCCAATCGGCTGCGGCTGGTGCTGGAGCGGGCCCTGTCCCAGCGCAATATCCAGCAGGAGGTAGGGCGGCTCAAAAGCACCCTCAAGGAGATGGGGCGTTTTGGCCACCTGATTGGCCAATCGGAACCCATGCGTCAGCTTTATGAATTGATGGAGCAGGTGGCCGGTACCGCTGCCACGGTGCTGGTGACCGGCGAGTCGGGCACCGGTAAAGAACTGATCGCCCAGACGGTGCATGACCTGTCTGACCGGGGGCAGGGGCCGTTCATCGCGGTCAACTGCTCGGCCATCATGGCCACCCTGTGGGAGTCGGAGACCTTTGGCTACGAGAAGGGTGCCTTTACCGGTGCCCACAAGCGCCATCAGGGGTTTTTGGAGCAGGCCAACGGCGGCACCCTGTTTTTGGACGAGGTGGGTGAGATGAGCCTGGAGTCCCAGGCCAAGTTCCTGCGGGTGCTGGAGACCCGCCGGGTGACCCGTGTGGGCGGTAGCTCTGAAGTGCCTCTGGACATGCGGGTGGTGGCCGCCACCAACCGGGATCTGGAGAAGGCGGTGGCCGACGGGGAGTTTAGGGAAGACCTGTACTACCGCCTCAATGTATTTGTATTGCACGCGCCGCCTTTGCGGGATCGACGGGGCGATATTCCGCTGCTGGCAGGCTCCTTTTTAAAGGACTTCTCCGACGCCTATGGCAAAGAGATCGACGACTTCTCTGAAGGGTGCCTTGCCCGCCTCAAGGCCCACTCATGGCCCGGTAACGTGCGTGAACTGCGCAACGTCATCGAGCGGGCGGTGATCCTGACCCGTGAGAACGAGGTGACTGAAAGCCAGCTTCCAGACGGCCTCACTGATGGGCAGAGCGAGGGGGGCAGTCCTGCCGACTTTGGCGAGGGCATGACCATTCAAAAGATGGAGCGGGCATTGATCTTCGATACCCTGGAGCGCAACGGCGGCAACAAGACCCGTGCCGCCCGTGCGCTCGGCATCAGCCTGAAGACCCTGCACAACAAACTGGGGCGCTATCGACAGGAGGGCGAAGAGGCCCAGTCAGAGGTGGCTGATGGGGGGTGAACAAAGCGAGCAAACGTTGACGTGGGGGGCCTACCTGCTAGAGTAATCAGAATGCCTATTACTTCTCCATTGAAGGGGCGTGGCACCCCCCCGGTGGATGCCCGCACCGCTGGGTTGCTCGCACGGGAGCCGTGCCTGCGGGACGCTATCGGTGTGGAGTCTGCCATTGGTCGCCTGTATGAGCGTCGTGCGGACCAGGACGCCTCGGTGCACCGCCGCCATTTATGGCTACGGGCAGCACGTCTCACCCGTATGTTTGGTGCGTTGGTGGAGCGGTGGGCGGATGCCTGTACCGATCTGGCCCACAATCCTCGTCCTACGCGGGTGCGCCTTAAAACCATGCGCTCCGGCGACCTGTATCGGTTGAAGGCGCAGGTGGAACGGCTCGCTGATGACGGTGCCATCGGCCCGATTCATGAATTGGAGTCCCGTGCGTTGCTGACCCGCATCCTGTCATCGTTGCAGATGATTCGCACCGCCGAACTGCCCACTGCCCTGCGCCTGCTGGCCTTGCGCAAACAGGTTCTGACGGCGCTGGATGTGCCGTACCCGCTGGATGTGCCCGACAGCCCCCCAAGACGACGCCAGCCTTCGGGCCGCAAAGTGGGTGCCCGCTCACCCTCTGGTCGTACCCGCACCTGGATTGTGGAGGGCAGTGTGGAGCGGCTCGATAAACCCCGTCGCTGTGGTGCTGCACGGATGGAAGATGGCCGTCTGGCCTTTTTCCCGGCGCAGGCGGTCACCGGAGGGCTGACCGGTCTGCAGGTGGGCTCCATGGTCACCATGACGGTCTGCAAAGGGCCACTGGGCCTTACTGCGGTGCAGGTTCAGCGACAGGCCGCTGCCAACGCCTGACCCGATTTCGCGACAATCGAATGTGACTCAAGACGGGTGGGTGATTTGCGCCGCCTGTCGGGTGGGCCTATGCTATCGGCTCCTATCTTTTATCATCAGGAGTCCGATTTACCGTGAGTGCCCAGTACATCTTTACCTTGTCTCGCCTGACCAAGGTGGTGCCGCCCAAGCGGGAAATTTTGAAGGACATTCACCTGTCGTTCCTGCCGGGAGCCAAGATCGGCATTCTGGGGTTGAACGGCTCCGGCAAGTCGTCGCTACTGCGCATTATGGCCGGGGAAGATACCGATTTTCTAGGGACCGCCAAGGCCGCCGCCGGAACCCGTATCGGCTATCTACCGCAGGAGCCGGTACTGGATGAGGCCAAGGATGTACGGGGTAATGTGGAAGAGGGGGTGGCCGAGACCCGTGCCCTGCTGACCCAATTCAACGACATCAGCATGCGCTTTGCCGAGCCGATGAATGATGACGAGATGGAGGCGCTGCTGGCCGAACAGGCCAAGGTGCAGGACGCCATCGATGCCGCCGATGCCTGGGATCTGGACCGCAAGCTGGAGGTGGCCGCCGATGCCCTCCGCCTGCCCCCGTGGGAGGCCGATGTGAGCAAGCTGTCGGGTGGTGAACGCCGCCGGGTGGCCCTCTGCCGACTGCTGCTGTCGGCCCCGGACATGCTGCTGCTGGATGAGCCGACCAACCATCTGGACGCCGAGTCTGTGGCCTGGCTGGAGCGATTTTTGGAGGAGTATCCCGGCACCGTGGTGGCGGTCACCCATGACCGTTATTTTCTCGACAATGTGGCCGGCTGGATTCTGGAGCTGGACCGGGGTCGGGGCATTCCCTGGGAGGGGAATTACAGCTCCTGGCTGGAGCAGAAAGATGCCCGGCTGTCGCAGGAGGATCGGCAGGAGGGCAGCCGCCAGCGGGCCATCAAGGCCGAGTTGGAGTGGGTCCGCAAAGGGGCCAAGGGGCGTCATGCCAAAAGCAAGGCGCGGCTGGCCCGTTTTGACGAGTTGACCGCCGAATCCATGCAGAAACGTGGTGATACCCAAGAGCTGTTTATCCCGGCGGGACCCCGTCTGGGGGAGCAGGTGGTCGACTGTAAGGGGCTGGGCAAGGGCTACGGCGAGCGGGTATTGATGGACGATTTGAACCTCATGATCCCCCGTGGGGCCATCGTCGGTATCATCGGCCCCAACGGCGCAGGCAAAAGTACCCTGTTTCGCATGATTGCCGGGGAAGAGAAACCGGACAAAGGCGAGATGATCGTCGGTGAGAGCGTGCAACTGGCCTGGGTAGGGCAGTTGCGGGACGAACTGGTGGGTGAGCACAGCGTGTGGGAAGAGATCAGCGGCGGCCACGATACGATTCAGGTGGGGTCGGTGGAGATCCCGTCGCGGGCCTATGTGGGGCGCTTTAACTTCAAGGGGACCGACCAGCAGAAGCGCGTAAAAGAGCTGTCTGGCGGGGAGCGCAACCGGGTCCATCTGGCCAAGACGCTGTCGGCGGGAGGCAACGTGATCCTGCTGGATGAGCCGACCAATGACCTGGATGTGGAGACGATTCGTGCGCTGGAAGAGGCGGTGGTGGGCTTTCCCGGCTGCGTACTGGTCATCAGCCATGACCGCTGGTTTTTAGATCGGGTGGCAACCCACATGCTGGTGTTTGAGGACGACGGCCAGATCCAGTGGTTTGCCGGTAGCTACAGCGACTATGAAGCCGACAAACGCAAGCGTTTGGGTGATGATGCAGCCACTCCCCACCGACTGCGCTACAAACGGTTGGCCAGCTAAAACTTGCCTCTAAACTGTTGAACCAGCTATCATACCGGGTTTGATACAGTTATCGCCTGTGATGGCTGTCGTTGCTGTTACCGCCGTTTAGAGGAACACAGAGTTGGCCAAGGAAGAATCCATCGAGGTAGAGGGCACCGTGCTGGAGTCCCTGCCGAACGCCTTTTTCAAGGTTGAAACCGACAACGGGCATCAGGTGCTGGCGCACATTTCTGGCAAGATGCGAAAACACTATATTCGCATCCTCCCTGGTGACAAGGTCACGCTGGAACTGAGTCCCTACGACCTGACCCGTGGCCGGATTACCTATCGGGAGCGGTAACCACCCTGTCTGAACGCCCGCCGCTTGCCTGTTGCGACGCGGTTTATCGGCGTGTTTTCTGCTCGACTGCTTGCCCCAACAGCATCGGTACAGGTGCCGCTGTTTGATGTCAGGCGCAGTCATTTCTAATTTCCCTGCTGTATAACCCTTGAGCAATCCCGACAATTTTCCGACAGGAGAATTGCGGAGGAGCTGAGCAATGCAGGGGCAACAAACCCTAAAACATATATTGCGTGTGGACGAAGTGCCCACGCTGCCCGAAGTCATTCACCGGATTCTTGCGATCTCCGGCGACCCGGCGGCGTCCATGCGGCAGTTGACCGAGGTGGTCAGTCAGGATCTGGCCTTGACCGCCAATGTGATTCGGTTGGTCAATTCGGCCTACTTTGGCTTCTCGCGCCCGATTCATAACATCCATCAAGCCGGTGTGCTGCTTGGATTCCAGAGCATCCGCTCGCTGTCACTGGGGACCTCGGTCATCCAGCAGTTCAGCGGTCCCAAGGGGGTCGACGAGCGCTCTTTCTGGCGTCACAGCCTTGCGGTGGCAACGGTGGCGACCGGGTTGTGTGAGCGGGGCCACCATTCGGCATTGCCGGTAGCGTTCCTGTCGGGTCTGCTGACCGATCTGGGCGTGTTGCTGCTGGCCCTGCACAATCCGGAAGTGGCTCAGGAGGTCTATTCAACACAGGATGGAGAGCCTGTTTTGTTACGGGAGCGGGCCGCTTTTGGAATCGACCACGCCACGCTGGGTGCTGAACTGGCCGATCATTGGCATCTGGGCAGCACCTTGACGGCCGGGATTGGCGGCCACCACCTGCTGCCGGATGAGGGGTTGGAAAACCAGCCTGAACTGGCACGAATTCTCTACCTCAGCGAATATCTGGTGGCGGAGACGCATCCACTGGACGGCGCGCCACTGGCCGAGCCCAACGCCCATCAAGTGGCCATATCACTCGGCTGGCAAGAGGCTCAGATCGAAGAGGTCATGGCCAACTGCGCCCGCCCGCTGGAACAGGTGGACGCATTTATCACCGTTGGAGCCAGCGCATCATGAGTCACGGGGTGCGATCCAAAGAAAGCCCGGTGGATCGGGAGGACGGCGTCGAACTGTCGTCTACGCCAGCGGGTCCTGGTATGGCGTCCCTGGCCCCGGACGATCCGGTAGGGGAGGCCCTGCGCCATGCCATGGCGTCTACCCGCGAGAAGATTGCTGAACTGTCGCTGGTGCGGGATCTGGGCGAATGCGCCACGATGCTGGAGGATATGCCCGGCCTGACCCGGCGCATGTGCGACATCGTGCAACAGTCGTTGCAGTTGGATCGCTGTTCTCTGTACGGGATCAGTGCGGGGCAGTGGAGCCTGCTGGCCATTGCTGTCGCCCACGAGCCTTATGGCGGTGACCTGTCGTCATCTGCCTCAGACACGGTCGATACGTTACTGAACCGGGCCAGTCATCAGCGTGGTAATGCGCCAATGCTGGACCTGACCGGGCCGACCCCACGGGTTGCGCTGCCGATCTACCAGGGAGACGAAGTGGTGGCGGTGTTGCTGTTCACCGACCCGGATGCTGCCGACCTGTGTGACCGACGACGTCCGCTGCTGGCAATTCTGGCACGGCAGATCGGGGTGTTGTTGCAGGTTGCGTGGATGTTCCAGCAGGCAGAGGTGAGGGAGTACTCGCTGATGGAGGCACTGGCCGAGCGAGAGCAGACCCTGGACGATCTTGGTACCCCGGCATCACAACAGGTGGTTCGGGTGCAGAGTGAGGTGCTGGATCGGCTGAATGAGGCGTTACGCCCGGCCCTCGATCAGGCTAAAAAATTGGCTGGTATGGGCCTTTCCGCACCGGCAGACGATGCCGCAAACGCGCTGGAAGAACAGCTTCAGGCAGCGATAGAAGTGGCCAATGTCCTCCAGCAAAAGGCGCTGGACCTACCGGTTAATAGCCCTTTCTGACGGTATTTTTTGGCCCTTGGCCTCCCTTAAAACCGGAATCAAACAGGTGTTTACCGGCGCATAGGCATGCCCGGATTCGGCCTGTACCCTCAACAATGGGCCCCTTCCTGCGCCTCCGGTAACCGGTGCATCTATTGGGGCCGCAAGGTGGTCCTCTCGCCCTGCAGGAATACGCCGGTCGGCAGGCTTTGATTTGTTCAGGATGACAGGGGGCAAAGTGCATACATTCCAGTCGTGGAGGGCGGGGGTATGTAGGCCGTGTTTACAGCCCCCAGGGGGCTCTTATAAAGTTAACCTTTTACATTAATTATATTAGTA
>JALWRU010000532.1 GCA_026994095.1 Nitrospira sp.
CAACCGGCGGCACTGAGTTTGGCGGCCTGCTCCGGGTCCAGCCCCATATCGGCCCATACCGGAGCGTCTACCCCGGAGGCTTCTACGGTCTCGCCGTGAACGGCCTCAGCCAAGGGTGCTTCCGTATCGTCAGCGGCCTCGACCACCTCAGTAGCTTCAGTAGCTTCAGTAGCTTCAGTAGCTTCAGTAGCTTCAGTAGCTTCAGGCGCGGCACCTTCAGCGGGCGGCTCACCACCAGGGAAGTCCGAGAACAACGCTTCTGCGTCGGTCAGGCCCTGAGCCTTGGCCCGAGCGTGATCCAGCAATGCGGCTTCCAACTCGCCATCCTTGCCTTCAAAGGCGTCTTCCCGGTACTCGCTCTCGGACAGAATGTCCAGATTCCAGCCGGTCAGGCGGGAGGCCAGACGGACGTTCTGGCCCCGTTTGCCGATGGCGAGGGAGAGCTGGTCGTCCCGCACAATCACGATGGCGGACGACTCGTCCTCAGAGATGCCTACCCGATCAATCTCCGCAGGGCTCAAGGCCTCGGCGATAAACCGCTGGGGGTCGTCAGTCCAGGAGATGATGTCGATCTTTTCGCCGTGCAACTCACGCACAACCGCCTGTACCCGTGAGCCTTTCATGCCCACACAGGCACCGACCGGATCGACCCCGCGCTCGCGGGACCAGACGGCCATCTTGGTGCGATCCCCCGGATCGCGGGCGATGGCCTGAATGGTGACGATGTTCTCAGCGATCTCCGGCACCTCCATATCGAACAGCTTCTGCACGAACATGGGGGCATTGCGGGACAGGATCAACTGCGGGCCACGAGGGGTTTCACGCACCTCCAGCAGCAGCGCGCGGATGCGGTCGCCGCGCCGGTAAATCTCGCGGGGCATCTGTTCAGAGGCGGGCAACAGCGCCTCGGTACGGCCCAACTCAACGATGTAGTTGCGCCGTTCCTGACCGAGGATCATGCCGGTGACCAACTGACCTTCGCGACCGGTGTACTCGCCGTAGACGGCCTCCCACTCGGCTTCACGAACCTGTTGGAAGATGACCTGTTTGGCAGCCTGTGCGGCGATGCGGCCAAAGCCTTCCATCTCCAGCAGGAAACCGACTTCATCGCCGATTTCAGCATCAGGATCGGCCTCCTTGGCCTCTTGCAGATTGATCTGGGTGGTGGGGTCTTCGACCTCCTCGACCACCTCCTTGAAGGAGACCAGTTCCGCTTCACCGCTTTGACGGTCCAGCGTGACCTGCACGTTGCCATCATTGGGGTAACGCTTTTGCGCGGCCATCTCCAGCGCCGATTCCACCGCTGTGATGATGGTGTTCTGGTCGATGCCCTTCTCGCGACTGATCTGCTCGATGGCCGAGATGATTTCGCGGCTCATATCGCTCTACTCTCCAACATAAATCGTTTTTATACCGTAACTTGTAATCCGATGGCACCCGCCTTCGGGACTAAAATTCTACCTTCAGACGGGCCCGGGCGATGTTTGCCATCGGTACCTGCCGGGTCTCGCCATTTTCTATGTCGAGCTGCACCTGTGTGCTGTCGACCTGATCGATGCGACCGACCACCACATGGTCGCCGCCCTCCGCATCCACCAGCGTGATGCGACACAGCTTGCCAACAAATCGTTGAAACTCCTCGGCCGAACGCAAAGGACGATTCAAACCCGGTGACGATACCTCCAGGCGATAATTGCCCGGAATGATATCGTCCACCTCCAGTGCATGGGTCAAAAACTTGCTGACCTGCACGCAGTCTTCAATCGCCACCTGTCCTTCAGGCTTGTCCAGGGTAATTAACACCACCGGGCCTTTGCGTTCGATGTCAAACACGGTCAGTTCACGGGGCGAGAGTACTGGTTGCAGCATCTCTCGAATTCGTTCACTCAACGCTGTATCCACATCCTCGACCGCAGTAAAAAGACCCCTGTCACAAACAACAACGGCGGGCTTCCCAACCCGCCGCTACCCCACCAAGACAGCTTAACGGGACAATACTAAAGATTTAATAACAGGGACGCAAGTTAAGAATCTGCAGGCCGCTTGCCAAGATCGTTGACAGCACCCTGTTCGGGCCTGTAGCATTTCCCGCCTTGCCGAGATAGCTCAGTCGGTAGAGCAGAGGCCTGAAAAGCCTCGTGTCCACAGTTCGATTCTGTGTCTCGGCACCATACCCGCTTCCGGCACCGTTCGGAGGCAACCACTAAGCCCGCACCCCATTTGGGGTTGCGGGTTTTTTGTTGGCCCCTTGCGGGGGGAGAATTGCCCTCGGACAGTGGCGATCTCCGACGGTTACTGGCGCAAGGCCGATAGCGATTGATATGCCCGGTCATTGAGGGCCTCACCCTGGGCACCGCTCTGGTACACTGGGCGTGAGCTAACGCATGTCACATCTGTTTGTTTTTAATCTGCAACCGCACGGGGGTGCATTGTCGTGACCGCCAACGATATTGACCGGCAACTGGCTGCCGCGACCGCCTGTCTGGGGCAGCGGGATCTGGCAGGCGGTGAGCGCCATCTGCGGGCGGCA
>JALWRU010000533.1 GCA_026994095.1 Nitrospira sp.
TGCGCTCATTGATCCAGCCAGACAGGGCGGTCGGGCTGTCGTCACGCACCTGCAGGACCCCCGCTTGCGTGGCTGCACGATGGACGGTCGACAGGGCCATCGAGGCATCAGTCAACTCGGCAGGGCGCAGCCATGCGGTGTCTTCTACACTGCTGAAGCCGATGTACATGGCGATGGTCAGCGCGGTGGTGGCGATGGCGGTGCCGATGATGTACCAGCGGATGGTACGTTCGTCTTTCTGGTCACGACGTGCAATCTTGCGGTTGCGCTCGGTGGTACGGTTCGGCAATACAACGGTATCGATATGAATGGAATTGGCCATGAGAGGCTCCTACCTGGAAAAATTTCGAATGAAGTGAATCACGTCCCACCCTTCGGCTTCGGTGATGGCGGTGCCCACGCGCCGGGGCATTCCGGTGCCGGGGCTGCCGTGTTTGAGGACCCACATCAACTCGCCGTCGGTGCGGGTACGGGACCATTTGGTATTGGTAAAGTCCCGTGGGCGATGGCCGGGAAAGCGCGCCCCGGTACCGTCCTTGCTATGGCAGGTGGTGCAAAGCCCCTTGCCAAAATAGATCGACTTGCCACGCTCGATGGCGGCGGAATCGCCTGCCACCGGGTTGACCGTGGCCTGCGCTGCGGCCAGTTCTGTAGCCGGTACCCGTGGCTGATAAATGTCCTGATAACGGGCCGCTGCCGAAGCAGGCTGTAACAGATAGCCTACCCCCAGCGCGACCAGCAAAATAAGTGACGATGGTGTCATGTGCCCCCTCCCGTAAGATCGACAAAGCAGATGACCGACGCAGCCGTATGATTTGGCAGCCGGCTGCGTCGGCCTCACGGCCTACTTCAGGTCGCCGTGCAACTCTTCCCAATGGCCCACCGACTGGGGGATCATCACCGAACCGTCGGGGATCGGAGCGTTGTCCGGCCACAGGTGGAAGATGATGCCGTCGGTCTTGGCCACGGTGTTGACCACCTGGGCCTGGGCCTTTTTGTCGGTGGGGTTGAGGATCGCCACCCGACCGGTATCCACCTCCTGCTGATGGTCGTGCCAGTTCAGTTCCCATTTCCATTCCGGAGTGTGCTTGCGCACCAGCTTTTTGGAGATCATGTATTCGATCTCGGTCAGCTTGGCGTCAGGGCCGGTGCCGTCGAACAGTACACACTGGATAATCTCGTCGTTAATGGCCTTGCAGTAGTGCTCCATCGGGCCGACCATCTCGCCGTTCATGACGTGCGGTGCCGATACATGGATGGTGTAACCGGCCAGCGGGCCGTTGGCCGGCTCTTCTGCATGGGCACCGGTGTACAGCGCGCTAACGATCACGAACGCCAGACCGGCCACAAGGCCCAGCGTAGTCGTTGTTGAATTGGATTTTGTCATTTGGATTCCCTCTTTATGCATCCAGTAAATCATGATGTATCTACGGCCACTCGCCGCCAGATAGAGAGGGGGTATATCAAGTGCTGTGCCACCTGTTTTGAGGTGCTGCGACACTAGAACATAAGCATTTGATTAAATTGGGGTAAAAATTTTCCTACAGGGGCCACATTACCCATTTCCACCGGCCCTTCCAGCCATCATCCCAACGCATCAGTGCCACCTATGTCATAATCTCCCCATGACATTTGCCAGTAATGACAGGAGTACGCCATGCCCTTAAAGATGTTCTCGGATGTGCCGGTTCCCGGCGAGGTGATTTCGGTGCTGTCCCACTTCACCGACCCGGCCATTCTGCTGGGCATGGACTATAAGGTGCTGGCTGCCAACGCGCCTTATCAACGCATCTACGGCGACGACGCCTTTGTGGACAAGCAGTTCTGCTACGAGGTGTCCCACGGCTATACCGTGCCTTGTGATCAGGCCGGGGAGAGCTGCCCCATGAAGTCGGCGCTGGAGCAGGACGCCGCCCAGAAGGTACTGCACATCCACCACACCCCTCGTGGCGAAGAGCATGTGGAGGTGGAGACCTGCCCCATCCACGACGATGATGGCAATGTGGTCTACCTGATCGAGATCATTCGTAATAGCCGCATGGCCAGCGCCCAGCCGGAAGGGGCGGGCATGGTGGGCCGCTCCAAGGCCTTTAACCGCATGCTGGAGCTGGTCCACAAGGCCGCCCCCAGCAACATCAGTGTGTTGCTGCAGGGCGAATCGGGCACCGGTAAAGAGGTGGTGGCCAAGGCCCTGCACGAAGGCAGCGCACGGGCGCAAAAACCGTGGGTGCCGCTGGAGTGCTCCGGCCTGTCAGAGATGCTGTTTGAAAGCGAACTGTTTGGCCACGAAAAGGGTAGTTTCACCGGTGCCCATGCGGCCAAGGTGGGGCTGGTGGAGGCGGCTGAAGACGGCACCCTGTTTTTAGACGAGATCGGCGATGTGCCGTTGAATCTACAGGTGAAGTTATTGCGCCTGCTGGAGAGCGGCACCTACCGGCGGGTGGGCAGTCTGGAGCCAAAAATGGCCAACTTCCGGCTGGTCTGTGCCACCCATCGCAACCTGAAACAGATGGTCGAAGACGGCACCTTCCGGCAGGATCTGTACTACCGCATCAGCACCTTTCCCATCTACCTGCCCACCCTGCGGGAGCGCCGTGAAGACATCCCCCTGCTGGCCCGTCATCTGCTCCAGCGCATTGCCGGAAAATCTGCGCCGGAGTTTCACCCGGACACCCTGCTGGCGTTACAGGCCTATGATTTCCCCGGCAACGTACGGGAGTTGCGCAACATCCTCGAATGGGCCCTGCTGATGGCCGACGGCCATACCATTATGCCCGCCCACCTGCCGGATGACCTGCGCGGCGGTACCACGGCAGAACTGCCGTCAGCCCACTCCTTTACCGGCGGGATCCTGCCGCTGGCATCGCTGGAGCAGGACTATCTGCGCTGGGCGGTGGCCACCCACGGCGACGACCGGGCCGAGTTGGCCCGTCAACTGGGGGTCAGCGAGCGGACTCTCTACCGCAAATTGGCCAACGCCAAGGCCGAGGCTGAAACACTGCCCTGACCCCCCTGTCATAAACGTCAGGCGAGGTTACGTGTGGCCATCCATGCCACCAGCCGCACCAGATCGGCCCGCATCGCCTCCCCGGACAAGTATCCGGGAGCGCCGTGACCGGGAAAGACCCACTCAAACGGCTGTTCTGCCAGTCGCGCCATGGAGGCGGTCTGCTCCCGCCAGTCGTACCAGCAGAAGCGGTCAAAGGCGATCAGCCCGGTGGGCTGGCCGTGGGGCACATTGGCAAACGCCAGATGGTCGCCGGTAAACAGATAGCGGTCACGATAGAGCAGGCACAGATGGCCCTCTGTATGCCCTGGCACCGGTAGCAGCCGCAGGTCATCGGCCAGATCGATGGGGTCGGTACCGTGGATGGGGCGCTCCACCATAGCCGTACCATCAGCAACATCACCCGCGTGCAGGATGCGCTCGGCCCCAAAACGGTCCGCCCACCGTTCATGGCCCGCCACATCATCCCGGTGGGTCAAAAACAGGGTATGAACCCCGCCAAGGCGATCGATGCGATCAGCCAGATGGCCGTCGTAACGGGGACAGTCCACCAGCACATTACCGCCCGGTCGCACAATCAACCAACTGGCCGCACCGAAGGTATCCCGGCTATGAAAACCGACTGCATAAACACCGTGCCCGGCTGGCACTCCCGGCCATAACAGGGGAAAGCGGCGGGCTGCTTCAGCGACCTGCCTGCCACCCCCACCAATGGCCCCTACCGGGCAGGCCACCAGCGCCGCCAGTACCGCGTCAGTCTGCACGGCATCATCGGGCTGGTGGGCCACAAAGGCGTACTCCCCCTCCCGGTCAAAGCTCTGCGGGGCCAGCCAGCGGCAGGCGCCGCAGTCGATACAGCTGTCATCGACAAAAAAATCTCCGGCCACGTTGCATTCCAGCCGTCTGCTTGTTTTGGCCATCGGTGCACTCCTTGCCACTGGGGGACTGGTTCCCAGACTAGGCCGGATATCGGTAGTAAGCAAGGCGCTGGTAGCGCTAACGCTTGCGCTGACTGGCGCGGATGGTCTGCTCCAGCACCTCCAGAAAACGGGACCGGTCTTTTTGGGTAAAACCGGGGCCGCCACCCCTGATTTCACCGGTTTCGCGCAGGTGCCCCATCAGGTCGCGCATGGCCAGCGCGGTGCCGATACCCGCATCAGTGAACGGCTTTCCACTCGGCCCCAGCACCGCTGCGCCGGCCTTCAAACAACGGCTGGCCAGGGGAATATCGGCGGTGATGGCAATGTCGCCGGTGCCCACCCGCTCGGCGATCCAGTCGTCCGCCTCGTCCGCATCCTTGCCCACAACGACCCGCTGAACCAGCGGGTTATCCGGCAGCCGCATGTAGGCGTTGCTGACCATATAGACGGTCAGGCCGTGACGGTCAGCCACCCGCACTACCTCGTCCTTGACCGGACAGGCGTCCGCATCCACATAGAGTTCCATCGACTGCCTCTGGCAAGGGGGGCCACCCCAACGGTGACTGCGCATGGGGTGGCATTATAGACCGGCACACCAGCCCTCATGCGCACTCCCTTCACTTGACCCTTTTGGGGTGGGTCTAGTACTACTAGGTGGGCACAGCCCCGGCGTTTGTGGGTTTGTACCTGCGTTTATATTGTGTATGAGGCCCCTGTGCAGACTGACTCCCTGACCCTCCGTATTCACGACGACATCCGGGTCACCGTACCCAACAATCTTTCCCATTTGACGCCGTTCGTACTGCTGGAGCAGGAAGACTGGTTTGAAGATGAAATCCACTTTGTGCGAACGTTGTTAACACCCGGCGACCGGGTGGTGGACATCGGCGCCAACTACGGTCTGTATACCCTGTCCATGGCCAAACAGGTGGGGCCAGAGGGGCGCATCTGGGCATTTGAACCGGCCTCTACCACCGCCTCTTTTTTGAAACAGAGTGTGGCTGACAACGCCTTTGATCAGGTCACCGTCATTCAGGCCGCCCTGTCCGATCACGCTGGTGAGGCCCGCCTGAACCTGCATTTCAACCCGGAGATGAACACGCTGAATGAGGACGAGTGGACCGCCGACGCTACCAGCGAAGCGGTGCCATTGATGACCCTGGACGCCGCCGCCGAAGAACATGGCTTTAACGATCTGACCTTCCTGAAGCTGGATGCGGAAGGCGAGGAGTGCCGCATTCTTACCGGTGGCACGACCACTCTGGCCGCGCCGGGGCCGCTGGTCATGTATGAACTGCGCCACGGCACCCAGGTCAATCTGCCGTTGATCGAGCAGTTTGTCGGCATGGGATATGAAACCTACCGCCTGTTGCCGGGGCTCGGCGTGCTGGTACCGTTTAATCCGGGCACCGAAAACATACGCCAGCTCAACCTGTTTGGTGCCACCCGGGAGCGGGCGCAGATACTGGCCGCACAGGGGTTGTTGGCGTTGGCCGATGCCCCCCCGCCATCGGAGGATGTTACCGCCGGAAGCTGGCGCGAATTTTTGTCTGACAAACCCTACGCTACGGATGCGTTGGCCCGCTGGAGTGACGACAGCGCCACCTGTGGAGTACTGGATCTCTATACCGCCGCCCACGACCCCCGCCGCTCCCCCGGTGAGCGACACCACCGATTGCGGCAGGCGCTGGAGCAGATGACCGAGTTGATCAAAATTGAGTCTACCGTCTGGCGGCTGATGACACTGGTACGCCTCCAAACTGAATTTACCGGTCGCGGCTCGATCAGCGAGCCGCTGGTACAACTCTTCAACCTGGCCTACAAGCGACCCGCAGCACCGGCAGAGGAGCCGTTCCTACCCGCCTACCCCCGTTACGATCAGGTCGACCCGTCCGGGCGAGACGCCTATTGGGCGGCAGCGGTAGCCACAGAGGCCTATGTAAACGGCGAATATTCGGTCTACTTTTTTGCCCCCAACACCCTGGCCGGGCTGGATATGTTTGACAAACTCGGCTTTCCCAGTCCACGCATCACCCGGCAGCGACAGTTGGCCGACCTGCTGTCCCGCAAACAGACCAACATCATTGCCGATCCACAACTGGCCCAGTACAGCCCGGAGAACCGTAACCCGGGGTATTGGTCCAGATAATCCCCCCACGACTGCGCCAGCAACCTGTTTGGGTAGCCGGTCGCCGTTGTAGGCCTATCAGGTGCCTCAAATGACCAGTCAGGCGTTAAACCAGATCACTCACAAAACCATTCGGGCCATCGCCGACCACCAGCCGGAGCTGGCCCTGTCGATCTATGAAGTGGGAGCCCTGTCGCCCTTGGGTGAGCAAGAACGGTTCTACTGTCTGCCGGACTATTTTCCCCACGCTACGGTCACCGCCTTTGAAGTTGACCCGGAGTTGTGCGAAAAACTCAACAAGCAGGCCGCTCACGGCATCCACTACTACCCGTCGGCGTTGGGGTGCCGCACGGAACAGCGCACTTTTTATGAGACCACCCACCCCATGTGCTCGTCTCTGTACCGCCCGGATGAGAAACTGCTCGGCTATTACAACTATCTGGAGATGGCCCAGCTTAAAGGGACCACCACCCTCGATACCATCAGCATGGACCAGTTTGTGGCCGCGCAAAACATCGCCCCCCCGGACTTTATCAAAATCGACATTCAAGGGGCGGAGCTGGAGGTCTTTCAAGGGGGCCAGCAGGCCCTGCAACAGACCTTGCTGGTGGTGTCGGAGGTGGAGTTTATTCCCATGTATGAGGATCAGCCCCTGTTTGGCGACGTCTGCGCCGAGTTGGCCAAAAGTGGGTTGATGTTTCACAGCTTTCTGGGGCTGGCAGGGCGGGCTATCCGCCCGGTGATGGCCAACAACGACCCCAACCGGCCCAGCCAGCAGATGTGGGCAGACGCCATTTTTATGACCCACATCACCCGGATCGAACATCTGGCGTCGGACCAACTGCTCAAGCTGAGTGTACTGGCGTTGCTCTACGACGTCTTTGACGTCGTCGCCCACGCCTTAAAGGTCTACGATGAGCGGCACCAGACCACCCTGCGCAATGTGCTGTTTAGTTAAGTCGCTGGCCGGGGGGAAAGTGGGGTGAGTGACGGGGATTGAACCCGCGACCACAGGAATCACAATCCTGTGCTCTACCAACTGAGCTACACTCACCACAAACCTTGTGGCACGACGCCGATGGCGCGCCCGAGAGGATTCGAACCTCTGACCGGCGGCTTAGAAGGCCGCTGCTCTATCCTGCTGAGCTACGGGCGCAACTCACGGCAACACCGGTCAACCTGCCTGACCCTGGCACGAACCTAACGAGGCGTGCGGCTGGTCGGGGCGAGAGGATTTGAACCTCCGACACCCTGCTCCCAAAGCAGGTGCGCTACCGGACTGCGCCACGCCCCGATACAAGCCCACGCCCCGAAATCAGGGAGCGCATTTGTACCCGTTTTCACCCGACTTGTCAAGATATCTCGGCGATAGACCCACCGGCCAACGGTTGACCAAAACCACAATACAACGTATGTTATGTGGCTGTTTTGAGATTTTGACGCCCCAATGAGGGTTCAGACAGGGAAGAGATCCATGACGACCAGTGAGCCGACGATCAACTATTCGGAAGTCCGCGAGATCCTTGAGGCACAACGGGATGAAATCCTGGCCATGTCGGAGGAGATTATCGCCAAAGGCAGCATGGGGACCGACGGCACCAACTTCCCGGACATGAGCGACCAGGCTACTGCCGAGCAGGATCAGAACTTCAACATCCGCCTGCGTGGGCGAGAGCAGAAGTTGCTGGTCAAAATTGAAGAGGCGCTGGAGCGCATTGCCTCCAACTCTTACGGCGTCTGCGAAGAGTGCGAAGAGACCATCGCGCTGGAGCGGCTCAAGGCCCGCCCGGTCACGACCCTCTGTATCGCCTGCAAAACCGAGCAGGAAGAGCAAGAGGCCATGCGCCCCTAAAAACGCGCACCCGAGCTGCCTTGCAGCCCGAACCCGCTGCCGGTCAGGCCACCTGCTGCCGACCGGACAGCGCCACCACCCGATTCACCAATTTGTCGATACCTGTAGCAGCCTCTGAAATGGTGCAGGCACACATGTAGGCCGGGGTGCTGACCACCTTGTGGGCCACATCCTCTACCAGATCACCCACCGCACACTCCACATGCTTGCCGCCCATCAACGCGACCCCTTCGGCCGCTTCCGGGTCCGATCCGATCGTTAGCTCAAGCTGAATTTCACCGCCGAAGATTCGGGCCGCCACCACCGGTGAGATACAGATAAACCCCAGCGGCTTGCCCGCCTGATGCATCTGTTTTACCAGCCGGGTGACGTCCCCGTGAACAGTACAGACCTCCCCTTCGAAGGCGAAGGTTGACAGGTTTTTTGCAGCGCCATAACCACCGGGAAAAATCAACCCGTCCAACTCATCAGCGGCCACCTCCTGAATGTCCCGCACCGGACCACGGGCAATACGGGCCGACTCGACCCGCACATTCCGAACCCCCTCCATCACCTGGCCGGTGGCATGGTCGACCACATGGGCCTGATCCACATCCGGCGCCATCCAGATTACCTCTGCCCCGGCCCGCTCCAGCGCGAGCAGGGTCAATACCGCCTCATGGACCTCCGATCCGTCATATACCCCACATCCCGACAGCACTACTCCGATCCGGCTCATGGCCTACTCCTCCAGCAAAATTGATCTACGCCCCACCGCGTACTACTCTCACCATAGCAAATCCTGCCGTTTGCGGTAGTACAGGGTGCAAACAGCCCTCCCCCCTTGCGGGTGGAATGCCGGTATCGATATAATGGCGGTTTTCCTCGCTTGGTACATTTCGTACCGGGCCAAACGTCCAAGGGGATGCTTACGATGAATTGCTACGAGTGCCTGTATATCATTCAGCCTGAGCTGGGTGACGAGGCCGAAGGGGCCGCCCGTGACCGGGTCGCCGACATCATCGCCAACACCGGCGGTTTTATTTATCTGCGTGAAAACTGGGGTCGCAAGCGTCTCGCCTACGAGATCCGCAAGCAGAACAAGGGGGTCTATCAGCTCCTCAAGTTCGTTGGTACGCCAGAGACCCTCACCCAGATGGAGCGCCTGTTCCGTCTGGACGAAGCCTACCTGAAGTACCTCACCCTGGTACTCCGGGAAGATCCGGCCACCGTCTCTGAGCTGCCGCCGGAGAGCAGCGAGGACAAAACCACCGAAGCCGCCCCGGAAGAGAGTGTCGAGGCCAAGGACGACACCACCACCGATGCCAAAGCGGAACCCAAAGCGGAGGCCACACCTGAGCCCGCCGCTGTGGCTGCGGAAGAATGACCAGCTTTAACAAAGTCATCCTCATCGGTAACCTGACCCGCGACCCGGAGATGCGTTACACCCCCAGTGGTACTGCGGTGACCACCCTGGCCCTGGCCATGAACCACCGCTACAAGCAGGGTGACGAACAGCGCGAGGATGTCTGTTATGTAGACGTGGTGGTGTTTGGCAGGCAGGCGGAAACCTGTAGCCAGTACCTCAATCGAGGTAGCGGTGTGATCGTGGACGGTCGCCTGTCCCAACGTCGCTGGGAAGCCGAGGACGGCAGCAAGCGCAGCAAACACGAGGTGGTCGCTCAAAACGTCCGTTTCATGCCGCGCAAGGGCGATATGGCTGGAGGTGGCGGTGGTTACGACAATCCACCGCCCCCGTCAGCCCCTCCCGCCCAGCAGCAGGCTGCCGGTGCCGCACCTGGCGGCGGTGGCAATCTGGGGCCGCCCGACTTTACCGACGACGACATTCCGTTTTAGCACCGGCCACTGCCGGAGCAATCTGTTTTCTGCGCCGCTTGCGGCACACTGATATTTAGTATTTGAAGGACAATCCCATGCGAAGAAAAGTATACCGACGACGGGTATGCCGTTTTTGTGCCGACAAGGTCACCGAGATCGACTACAAGGACGTGGCCACCCTGCGTCGCTTCATCACCGAGCGGGGCAAGATCATTCCCAGCCGTGTGTCGGGCACCTGCTCCCCTCACCAGCGGGCATTGACCAGCTCCATCAAGCGGGCCCGTAACATTGCCCTGATCGCCTTCAAAGAGGTCCCGGTCTGACCGGAACACCCCCAGAC
>JALWRU010000534.1 GCA_026994095.1 Nitrospira sp.
TTTAGGGGGCGTCCGGGCGGACTGGTTGCAGGGGGCGCGGGTACGGCTGTTCGCTGCCCATGGTGATCCGATGGCAGCCGACCCGTGCGTTGGTACGGTAGAGACGGTCACAAAAGGGGCCGCCGAACAACGCCTTAACATCCGCCTGGAGCAATCGACTCCGTGGTTAAAGGCGGGCTGTTTCGGCCACTTTGAACTGGGGCCGACCCTGGTGAACAAAACCGGCATCTATGCCAATGCGGTGGATGATCTGATCGGTTGCGCCACCACCCTGTCAGTATTGGCGCGGCTCCAGCAGGAGCAACGACCGGCGCGGGTAGTGGGGGTCTTTACCCGTGCCGAGGAGGTCGGCTTTGTCGGCACCCAACTACTGGTTGAAGATCAAACCCTGCCGCCAGACACCCACGTGATTTCCATCGAAAGCAGCCTGGCCATGGCTGGTGCAGCACAAGGACTGGGGCCGGTGATACGGGTGGGGGACCGCACCAGCGCCTATGACGGCAGGGTTGAAGCCCATCTGCATCAAGCCGCCAGGCGTCTGCTTGAAAACGATGCCCAACAACAGACAGCGTTCTGTTTTCAGCGGCAGTTGATGACCGGGGGGACCTGTGAAGCCAGTGTCTTTTTTGCCGCCGGTTACGCCACTGGCGGGCTGGCCTATCCGTTGAAAAACTATCACAACATGGGCGCCGATCATGTGCTGGAACAAGAGGTGGTCGCAACCGGTGACTACCTGAACGGCATTGAACTGCTGCTGGCCACAGTCGCCCCCGGTCGGCACCGGGCGCGGCCAGCAGGCTATCTCAAACGACTGGCCACCGCCACGGCCACCCACCGCAACCGTCTACAGGGCACACCATGAACAGGCGCATGAACGGGCAATGGTTACGGTCTGTTCGGCTGGCAGTGGCGCTGGCCGCTATCTGGCTGTCATTTCTGCCCACCGCATTTGCCTATGAACTGGCCGAGGGCTGGCGTGCTCAGGTGCTGGTGCGCGGACTGCCGCAGGTCGACAACCTGGCGCTGGATGCGCAAGGACGACTGTACGCCACGCTGGAGAAATACGACGGTGCCGGTCGCCTGATCCGGCTGGACACCCACGGAATTACCGTGCTGCTGGACAAGCTCAACAAGCCGGATGGGCTGGCCATATCCGGCAATCAATTACTGCTCACAGAAGAGATCACCAACGGGCGTATCATCCGCTACGACCTGAGCGACGGCAGCCATACCGTGCTGGCGCGGCTGGATCATGCCGAAGGGGTCGTCAGCCTGCCGGACGGTAGCTGGATTCTGTCCGAAGACCAACGCCGGGGTCGCCTGGTGCGGCTGTTGCCCAACGGCAAAATTCAACCACTCGCGGACGGGTTACGGCGCCCGGAGGGGCTGGCATTGGGTCCGGACGGCACCCTGTATATTGCCGAGACTCTGACCGGGCGGGTGTTGTCGCTACGCCGTAATACCTTACAGGTAGTGGTACGGGGTGTGGTGCAGCCGGATCAGTTGGCAATCGACCGGCAGGGGCGGCTGTGGATCAGCGAGGACTCACACAAGGGCCGCCTGTTGCGGCTGGATAAAGAGGGGCTGGTGACCATCGTCTCCGAGTTGGATGCCCCCCAGGGCATTGTTTTTATGGGGGATCGGGTGCTGGTGGCGGAGCAGAACGCCGGGCGGATTTTGATGTTGATTCCGCCGGGAGATACGGCGGACACGCCGATGGAAGAACACCTGACCGGTGGCGGGGCGACGGCCCCCGCTGGCCGTAAAATTACGCCGTAGGCGCTTATAAACCTGCGGGGGCTGCCCCGCCCGCCAAAGGCCTCTTGTTTTGGTAAGCCGCGCAATGCGCGGTAAAAACGCCTCCGGCGGGCGGGGCGACGGCCCCCGCTGGCCGGTAAATTGTGCCGCTGGCGCTTATAAGCCTGCGAGGGCTGCCCCGCCTGCCGGAGGCCTCTTGTTTTGGTAAGCCGCGCAATGCGCGGTAAAAACGCCTCCGGCGGGCGGGGCGACGGCCCCCGCTGGCCGGTAAATTGTGCCAGCTAACCGGCCAGCATCTCCCGCGCATGGCGACGGCCAATATCAGTAATGTCATTGCCCCCCAACATACGCGCCACCTCCGCCTCTCGCTGATCCGGGGCCAACGCCTCCACCCGGGTATGGGTACGCTTGCCGTCCACCTGCTTCTGTACACATAGATGCTGGTCAGCCAGGGCCGCAATCTGCGCCAGATGAGTCACACAAAATACCTGATGATGGCTGGATAAGGTCTTTAACATGTGGCCTACCTGCTCCGCTACCGCTCCACCGATACCCGCGTCGACCTCGTCAAAAATAAGGCATGGCACCGGGTCCGCCTCAATCAACGCCAGTTTAAGCGCCAACATGATGCGCGACAGCTCGCCGCCGGAGGCCACCCGCGCCAACGGCTTGGCCTGCTCGCCCGGATTGGCCGCCAGTAAAAACCGTACCCGTGCCAAACCGTCACCACCCAGGTGCTGTTCGTTCCACAGTTCACCCCGGTCATAGG
>JALWRU010000535.1 GCA_026994095.1 Nitrospira sp.
AAATGGCCTCTTGCACCGCCTGATGCAACTGCTGATGCAGTTGATTCAGGTGGTCCATCGACTCACTTCCACTGCGCCCGGCAGCCTGGTGGCGGCTCAACCAGCGGCCCAGTTCACAGGCGTGAGGTGAGGCCGCCTGCGCCTCGTTCAGGTCGCCACTGCCGTCCAGATAGTCGCGCAGACGGTCCGACCAGGAGCTGTCCATACGGTCGGTTGCGGTGGCAGAAAAGGTACAGTCCATCGGTCCCTCATTCAATTCCCGGCTCGGCGGGTGTCAGCTCTGACTCCAACTCGGTCAACAGCGTTACCACCTCCAGACTGAGGTGGCACACCAGTTCCATATCTTCTTCAGCCTTGCTCATATGGCAGGCCTGCCTGGACTGAATCGTCCGGCCGACCGCCGCATGCATGGCCGCGTGAACCCGCTCCAGCTTGCGCAGTTTGGGGTTCTCTCGCTCGTGTTGCAGGGCCGTGCCATACAGCCACATGCCCACGTCGCAACGTCGGGCCGAGATGGCCTTGGCCTCATCCAGCTCCACGGTCCCCTGCAGATAGCCGGACAATCGGCCCCGCCAGGACAGGTGGGCCGACCGTGCGGTCGCAAAGTCAATCGTCATGAGGAGGCTCCCTTTCCTCAAAATATGTCATCTGCAAGCAGGCCACCTGCGTCACGTCCCCTCAGACGATCCGGTCGCATCAGCCCAACGATGTTGCAGACAGTGTGGCAGGCGGTGACCCCCATCGGGACGCTACCCACGTGACTCTTATCGGTACAATTAACCGATCGTTTAATGCCGTCATCGGGCGACGAACATGGGTGGTCCTTTATTACTGCCCACAGATGACCGATAGGGGGTGAGGACCAGCGCCCTCTTACGACCTGAATATGGATTCCGCGTCGATGATTCACCGCCCAATAAAACCGGTCGCCTCACCTGACACCCGCAAGACCCGTGTAGACATGCGTCGACCGGTTCGGGTCATGGCTCATCCGTTGGGCACCGGCGTCGCCCCGTGTAGCGGCTGGGTGATCACCCTGGGGGTCGGCGGCATGATGATCGACAGCGGTGCCCGTCTGCCGCTGGAGACCCGTTGCACCTTTGAGCTGACCCTCAAGGGCGAACGCGACACCCTGTTGCTGGATGGCTGGATCGTCTCGGACGGCGTCCAAGGCATGGGGGTGCAGTTTGACATCCTCAGCCGCGACCACATTGAGCAAGTCACCCGCATGATGAATGCCTGTGGCCAGTTCACCCCGCCCCAGCGCAACTCCGACCGCTAACGCCACACTCCGCCGCCCGAGATCTTATGGGTGCCGCCCCTGCCACCGACAAGAATGTGTGGAGGGGGGAGCGCCGGTAGTCGGTCTGCCTTCTCCTGTCATTTTTTTCCGGATGGGGGTCCGGCAGGAGGAAATATGAACTGGCACAACGTATTCTCGATCCGCCGCGTGGGCACACTATTCATCGTGGTGCTGCTATCGCTGGGCGGGTCGATACCCGCAGCACTGGCGCAGGGGTACTCCTCGCGCCCACATACATTTGTTATTGGCGGCGCAGTGGCACAACAGGATCAGGCCCGCACCCTGCACCATCTGGCGGGGCAGTTGGGGGCTGGTGCCGGTTACCCGTTAACCATCCTCCACGTAGACAGCTTTGACGAACTGTCGGAAGTGCTGCGCAACCACCCGGACGCCATCGGCTGGAGCGAAGCCGGTCCCTATGTGGAAGATGCCCAGGCGGATGGTCAGCAGTTGGTAGCACTACCGCTGGTCAACGGCGACGCCCGCACCCACGGGGTATTGCTGACCCGCAAGGACATACCGGGGCAACATCTGGACGACTTTAACGGGCGGGTGTTCGGCTATGCAGACCCACGCTCCTACATCGGTTATCTGGTGCCGTCCCACACGGTAGAAGGCGGGCGCTTTGAAACGGCCCACCAGGACGACCACCACCCGCCGGTATCCGGTGTATCCAATGCCCACACCGGCTGGGACCAACAGTTTGAGTACACCCTGCGCACCGGCACCCAGGAGCGCGCCATTGTGGCCCTGCGCACCGGGTTGGTGGATGTGGTCGTGGTCGATGAACTGGTCTGGAAGGTGGCGGTCAAGCGCCGCCCGGTGTTAATCGACGAACTACGGGTGGTGGCCCGTTACGGCCCCTACCCGGCCCCGCCGATCGTGGCGGGCAGCAAGGTGCCTGCGCAGATAGTAGCCAGGCTGGGGCAGGCGCTGGAAGCGCTGTCGCAGAGTGAAAGCGGCCGCCGCCTGCTGAATGAGCTACGGGTTGATGGGTTTGCAGTGCGGTCGTCCGCCGACTACGACCCGGTGCGGCAGGTGCTGTCCCTGCATCAACGGTTGCGCCAGCAGGCCCGGAGCAGCGCACCGCAATGGATCAGCCCGCGCATGGCAGCAGGCCCATCCGGGGCGGGGGCGCAGCCAACAGTCCCTGCATACATCCGTTAGGGCCTGTTTCTATTTGTGTGAACAGGCCCTAGTCGGCCTTTCCA
>JALWRU010000536.1 GCA_026994095.1 Nitrospira sp.
CGTAGCGACCCATGCGTGGCCCCAGAATGAGGATGGCGGGCAATGCCACCCAACCGCCCACTGCGTGCACCACCACCGACCCGGCAAAGTCGTGAAAACCGGCCCCGGTGAACCCTTCCAGCCAGGCCTGCATGCCGCCGCGCTGACCCCAGGCCATGGACTCGAAAAAGGGGTAGACCAGCGCCACCACCAGCGCCGCCGCCAGCACCTGTGGCCAGAAACGGGCCCGCTCGGCGATGCCGCCAGAGATAATCGCCGGGATGGCGGCCGCAAAGGCCAGCAAAAAGAAGAACCGCACCAGCTCAATGCCGTTATCCGCCACCAGTTCCGAGGCGGGGGCAAAGAAGCCCATGCCGTAGGCCACCTGATAGCCGATGAACAGATAGACGATGGTACTCACCGACCAGTCGGACAGGATCTTGACCAGCGCATTGACCTGATTTTTGTACCGGACGGTGCCCACTTCAAGGAAGGCAAAACCGCCGTGCATGGCCAGCACCATCACGGCACCGAGCATCAAAAACAGGACATCTGCACCGCTCTGCAAGGCACTCACTGACTGCATCGTCGCTCCCTCATGTGCAGGGTCATCGGCCCGCAAGGGCGGTTGCGCCCATCAACTGCAACCAACCTTCTGCCTTGACCCCTTCCCGCCGGGCTTCATACACTGTATCGTTTACCGTTTGGGGATGTCCCCAAGCCCTCCTCTGGCGCGTTTTCATGCGCCTTGGGAGCAGTACCAACAATTCAGTACGGAACCTGACGGATTGGTTATTTTCGCCACAGTGTATGGAAGCCGTAGGAAGACTCGCAAGGGGTCATGAATATCCTTTGGCTTGAATTTGCCATGACGGCCTACCTGGTGGTGGCGGTTTTGTTCATGGTTTACCTGGGTTCCCGCAGGGAGGTGCTGACCCGCGCCTGTCACTTGGGGACCATGGCCGGGTTTGCTTTCCACACGGTGGCGCTGGGGGTCCGCTGGTCCGAAGTGGGCAGCTTTCCGATCACCAACCAGTACGATGCGGCGTCGTTTTTTTCCTGGGTACTGGTGCTGGTGTTTCTGGCGCTGGAGTACCGTTACAAATCCCATGTGCTGGGGGCGTTCGTCGTCCCGCTGGCATTTTTGTCGGTGCTGTCCGCCGCCCTCTTGCGGGACCGGGTCACCTCCATCGACCCGAGCCTGCTGGGGGTCGGACTGACCCTGCACACCTCGTTGATCCTGCTCGGCTCGGCGGCTTTCTGCCTGTCGTTTGTGGTGGCGGTCATGTACCTGATCCAGATGCGACTGCTCAAGAGCAAACGGTTCAACAGCCTCTACCATCACCTGCCGCCGCTGGATGCCTGTGACGACATGATCGGCAAGGGCATCACCATCGGCTTTCCACTCATGACCCTGGGCATCCTGTCCGGTGCCGTCGGCTCCAAGTTTGTGCTGGGCAGCTACTGGGACTGGTCGTCCAAACAGATCCTGTCAGCGGCCATCTGGGCCTTTTATCTGGTGATGGTGGTGGGCCGTTACTACTACGGTATGCGCGCCAAACGGGCGGCGTGGCTGGCCATCCTCGGCTTTGCCGGGGTGGTGATGAGTTTTGTCGGAATCGACATGCTGCTGGGGGAGGACCGTCACTATTAGCGCCCCGACCCCACCCGTTTTACCAGCCTGCTCGTTTATTTGCACCGACCTGCCGAAAAGACGAACGTTATGATTCCTCTCGTGGTGGGTCTGTCCCATAAAACCGCGCCGGTGGACGTGCGCGAACAACTCGCTTTCAAGCCGACCGCGCTGGCGGACGTCTGTCGCCGCATTATCTCGGCAGACGGTGCGCCGGAGGCCATGGTGCTCTCCACCTGCAACCGGGTGGAGGTCTACGCAGTAGCCTCGTCACCAGACGAGGGCTTCAACCGCCTGTCACGCTTTTTGGCCGAGTGCGCCAACGGCTACGACCACCACAAGCTCAACCCCCACCTGTACCACTATCCGGGCAACGAGGCCATCGGCCATATCTTCCGGGTGGCCTCCAGCCTCGACTCCATGGTGTTGGGGGAGCCGCAAATCTTAGGCCAGTTCAAGAACGCCTTTGATTCGGCCTTAACCGCCAAGAGCACCGGCACCATTCTGAACAAGATCGCCCAAAAGGCCATCTCGGTGGCCAAACGGGTGCGCACCGAAACCCGCATTGCCGAGAACGCCGTATCGGTCAGTTATGCCGCCGTTGAGTTGGCCCGCAAGGTGTTCAGCGACCTGTCGCAAAAACGGGTGATGTTACTGGGTGCCGGAGAGATGGCCGAGTTGGCCCTGCGTCACCTGATTAATGGCGGTGTACAGCAGGTGCTGGTCTCCACCCGCACCCTCGCTAACGCCGAGGCGCTGGTAGAGCAGTTCTGTACGGAGACCGAGATCGACGCGCAGGCGGTCCCGTTTGAAGACTTTGCCGATACGCTGACCCAGGTGGATATTGTCATCTGCTCCACCGGCGCGCCGGAGCCGGTGATTTCAAGACAGATGGCCGAGGCGGTGATCTCTGCCCGCAAGCACCAGCCGATCTTTATGGTCGACATCTCGGTGCCGCGCAACATCGCCCCGGATGTGAATCAGGTCAACGACGTCTACCTGTACGACATCGACGACCTGCAGCAGGTGGTCGACGCCAATCTGGCCGAGCGGCAGGAGGAGGCTACCAAAGCCCTGTCGATCGTCGAGCAGGAGGTGGATACCACCGCCCGCTGGATCCGTTCCCTGGACGTGGTGCCCACCATCACGGCGCTACGCACCCATGCGGAGGCCATTGCCGCAGGAGAGACCGTGCGGCTGCTGGGCAAACTGGGCCACCTGTCGGAAAAAGACCGCAAGCTGATCGAGGGGATAGGGCCGGCCATCGTCGCCAAACTGTTGCATCTGCCCCTGTCCAATCTGCGGCGAGAGGCCCAGAACGACAACGATCAGCAGATGGTTGATGTGACCCGGCGGCTGTTCTCGTTGACAGATGACGAACGCCCGACCAGCACCCGCGAGCGGGGCAAAAAAACCACCGAATCGTGAGCCTTGGTGGGCCGCTTGGCCCATACTAGTGGGTGGTTGAAGGCCTGCCACATGACCCACATAACATTGTCTGGTGTGTAAAACAGTGAAGGATAATCGTCCATGACCGAGACAGCAGAGTTGGTGATCGCCAGCCGGGGCAGCAAATTGGCCCTGTGGCAGGCCCATTGGGTACAGTCGGAGATTGAAACCCACTTCCCGCACCTGACCGTTCGGCTCAATATCATCAAGACCACCGGTGACAAAATTACCGATGTGGCGCTGGCGCAGGTGGGCGGCAAAGGGCTGTTTGTCAAAGAGATCGAAGAGGCACTGCTGGATGGCCGTGCCGATCTGGCGGTCCACAGCATGAAGGACGTGCCGTCCGAACTGCCCGAAGGGCTGGAGCTATCGGCCACCACCCTCAGGGAAGACCATCGGGACGCCTTCTTGAGCGTCAATTTTGCCAGCATCGACGACCTGCCCCAGGGTGCGCGGGTGGGCAGTAGCTCCCTGCGCCGACAGGCCCAGTTGTTGGCCCATCGGCCCGATCTGCTGATCCACCCCCTGCGTGGCAATGTGGACACCCGTATTCAAAAACTCAAGGACGGCGAGTACGACGCCATCATTCTGGCCGCCGCCGGGGTGCGTCGGCTGGGCTGGCAGGAGCAGGTGCGCCAGTACATCGACCCGGCCCTGTCGCTACCGGCCATCGGTCAGGGTGCGCTGGGTATTGAAACCCGCATTGGCGACAGTCGCATGGCCGAGATCGTCGCCCACTTCAACCATACGGACACCGCCGATGCAGTGGACGCCGAGCGGGCGCTGCTGGCACGGCTGGAGGGTGGTTGTCAGGTGCCCATCGCGGCCTTGGCCACGATTGAGGGGGACGGCCAGCTACACCTGACCGGGCTGGTGGCCGAGGTGGACGGCAGCCACGTCATTCGGCGCGAGTGTCGCGGCCCCCGCAGCGAGGCCCGCAATCTGGGCATCGCACTGGCGGATGAACTGCTGGCAGCCGGTGGCAAGGCCATTTTAGATGCGCTCTACAATCCGGACGAGACCACAGGCGGGTGAATCCGCCAACCGCATCCGCCCCCGGTACGGTCTCGTTGATCGGTGCAGGGCCGGGTGACCCCGGCCTGATGACCGTCAAGGGGCTGGCCCGCCTGAAGGCGGCGCAGGTGGTGATTTACGACCGCCTGGCCAACCCGGAGCTGCTGGATAGTCTGGCCCCCGGTGTGCTGCGCATCGACGTGGGCAAACGCCACGGCAACGACCGCGACCACAAGGGCAGCCACAGCCAGCAGGCCATCAACCAACTCTTGGTCGAACACGCCTTAGGCGGTGCCCGAGTGGCCCGTTTGAAGGGCGGCGACCCGTTTATTTTCGGGCGCGGTGGTGAAGAGGCCCAGGCGCTGGCCGCAGCAGGCATCCCCTTTGAGGTGGTGCCCGGCGTGACCGCCGCCACCGCCGTGGCCGCTTACGCCGGGATTCCGCTGACCCAGCGCGGCATCAATACCACCGTCACCTTTGTCACCGGGCAGGAAGACCCGAACAAGGCCGAGACCTCCATCCACTGGCAGGAGTTGGGGCGAGCCGACGGGACGCTGGTGTTTTTTATGGGGGTGCGCTCCCTGCCCACCATCGTCGAAAAGTTGATCGCCGGAGGCCGCGCTGCCGATACCCCGTCGGCCATCATCCAGTGGGGCACCCACCCCCATCAACGCACCGTGACGGCGCCCCTGTCCGAGTTGCCGCAACAGGCGGCAGGGATCACCCCACCGGCGCTGATCGTGGTGGGCCGTGTGGTCACCCTGCGCCAGCAGATCGACTGGTTTGAGCAGCGGCCCCTGTTCGGCAAACGCATTCTGACCACCCGCAGCGTAGCCCAGCAGGGCCAACTGGCCGAGCGGTTGCGGGACATGGGCGGCCATGTGATCTGCGCGCCCACCCTGCAACTGGTGCCGCCAGAAGATTTTTCGGCGCTGGACGCGGCCATCGATGCACTCGGCTCCATCGACTGGCTGGTGCTCACCAGCGGCAACGGCGTAGACGCCTTTTTTGCCCGGCTACGGGCGCAGAATCGTGACAGTCGGGCGCTTGCGGGCCTACAGGTGGCGGTAGTGGGACGGCAGAGCGCCAAGGCCCTGTCGGCCCACGGTATCACCGCCGACCTGATTCCGGCGGATGCCCACGGCGAAGGGCTGGCCGCCGCCCTCATGGCGATCGGTGTGGACGGCAAGACCGTGCTGCTGGCACAGGCCGAGAACGCCCGCCCGGTGCTGGCTAACTCGCTTACGCAGGCCGGGGCGACGGTCAAGACGGTGATCAGCTACCGCTCCATCGTGCCCGACCGCAGCCTGCTACCGGCGGAGTTGCTGGCCGACGACACCCGCGTGGACTACGCCACCTTTACCAGCGGGGCCACCGTCAACCACCTGCAACAGCTGCTGGGGCAGGACCGTTTTATGGCGTTATTGAGCCACGCCCGCATCGCCTCCATCGGCCCGGTCACCAGTCGTGCCATTGAACAGGCGGGGCTAAGTGTGCATATTCAGCCCCATCACCCCAGTGTGGCCGCCTTGGCTGAAGCCGTGGCTGCCGACGCTGGAGGCACCGATATTTCTACTCAGGAGAACCCCCTGTGAAGCTGATCCACCGACCCCGACGGCTGCGCCGCACCGAAACCCTCAGGCGCATGGTGCGGGAGACCCGCTTAAGCCCCGACGACCTGATCCTGCCCCTGTTTATCGTGCCCGGTGAAGGGGTACAGCGGGAGGTCAGCTCCATGCCGGGGGTGTTCCAGCAGTCGGTGGACCAGATTGTCACCGAGTGCCAGTCGGTGCATGGTTTGGGGATCCCGGCGGTGATCCTGTTTGGGGTGCCCGACGATAAAGACGCCACCGGCAGCGGTGCCTGCGACGACAGCGGTCTGGTACAACAGGCCGTGACTGCCATCAAGGCGGCGGTGCCGGGGCTGACCGTCATCACCGACGTGTGCCTGTGTGAATACACCGACCACGGCCATTGCGGGGTGATTGAAAACGGTGAAGTGGCCAACGATGCGACGGTTGAGGTGCTGGTACAGGAGGCCCTCTCCCACGCCCGCGCCGGGGCTGACATTATTGCCCCGTCCGACATGATGGACGGGCGGGTGGCGGCCATTCGGGCCGGGCTGGACGGGGCCGGATTCGACCACATCCCCATCATGGCCTACTCGTCCAAATTCTCCTCCGCCTACTACGGCCCGTTCCGTGAGGCGGCTGAATCGACCCCCCAATTTGGCGACCGACGCGGTTATCAGATGGACCCGGCCAACGCCCGCGAAGCGGTACGCGAATCGCTGCTGGATCTGGACGAAGGGGCCGACATCCTTATGGTCAAACCGGCGCTGCCCTATCTGGACATTCTGCACGCCATCCGTGAGCGGGTGGATGTACCGCTGGCGGCCTACAACGTGTCGGGCGAATACGCTATGGTCAAGGCCGCCGACCGGGCGGGCTGGATCGACGGCGAACGGGTGATGATGGAGACCCTGTTATCCATCCGCCGGGCCGGAGCTGACATGATCCTCACCTATTTTGCCAAGGACGCGGCCCGCCTGCTGGGCTGACCTGCTGCCGGTGGAGATTGTTCATTCAGTGGCCGAGGCCAGGCAGGTAGCCGGTGGCCGGGTATTGGCCATCGGCAACTTTGACGGTGTGCATCTGGGCCACCGCAAGGTCATCAGCGCCGCCGTGGCCGAGGCCCGCGCGCTGGGTGCGCAGGCGGTGGCGTTGACCTTTGACCCGCACCCCATGGCGGTGCTGCGGCCCGACCTGGCCAAAGAGATGCTCACCTGTTTTGAGCAGAAGGCGGCACAGTTTGCCCGGTTGGGGGTCGATATGACCGTCTGCCTGCCGTTTGATCTCCACTTTGCCGAGCAGACCCCGGCCCAGTTTGCCGAGCGGGTACTGGTACCACTGCAAACCCGCACCATTTTTGTGGGGGCCAACTACAAGTTTGGGAAAGGCCGCAGCGGCCATGTGGATACGCTGGTAACACTGGGCCAGACCCACGGCTTTGAAGTCCACCCCCAATCGTTTTTTACCATCGATGGCCAGCGGGTCAGTTCGTCCCGTATCCGCGCTGCCCTGCGAGCGGGAGATGTGGCCGAGGCCGGGGCGCTGCTGTCCCGCCCCTACAGCATCAGCGGACCGGTAGTGGAGGGCAGCGCCCGTGGCCGGGAACTGGGGTATCGCACTGCCAATCTTGAGATTCCGGCAGTAATGGTGCCCACCAACGGGGTCTACGCGGCACGGGTGGAGTTGCCGCCAGAGACCGACACTGATGGAACCGCCGCGCCGCTGGAGGCGATCGTCTACATCGGCACCCGCCCCACTTTTGAGGACGGCAGCCGCTTCATCGAGGTGCATCTGCTGGGCGAGAAGCGCGACCTGTACGGGCAGACCATTCAGGTCCATTTTGTCGACCGGGTACGTTCAGAGATGACGTTTAATAGCGCCGACGCCCTCACCAGCCAGATCGCCGAAGACGTGCATCGGGCCGAACAGATGCTGTCCCGGTGAGCCCGTCAAGCCCTGCGCCGCTGGCGCGGCAGGTACTGGCCACCATCCGCGCCGAGGGCCTTATGGGTCGGGGCGATACCGTGCTGGTGGCGGTCTCTGGCGGGGTCGATTCGGTAGTACTGCTGCACCTGCTGCACACACTGGCCAAGCCGTTACAGATCACCCTGCATGTGGCCCATCTGGACCACGGTCTGCGTGGTGATGCCAGCGCCACCGACCGGCGTTTTACCGAGCAGCTATGTGAGCGGCTCCGTCTGCCCATCACCTCTGCTCGGCAGGACTGCACCCCCCGAGCGGGCGAGTCACCCCAGCAGGCCGCCCGGCGGGTACGGCGACACTTTTTACAGACCGTGCAGCACGATGTAGGGGCACAGGTGATCGCCACCGGCCACCACGCGGACGATCAGGCCGAGACCGTACTCATGCGGTTGTTGAACGGTGCCGGTTTGACCGGGCTGGCGGCCATGCGACCGCGACAGGGGGACTATGTTCGCCCACTGTTATCCCTGCCGAAACAGCTCTTGACCGACTATGCCGCCGACAAGGATCTGCCCCATGTGCAAGATCTCTCCAACGACGATCCCCGCTACCTGCGCAACCGCCTCCGCTTGCAGGTGATGCCGCAGCTCAAGGCCATCAACCCCAACCTGCTGGATACGCTGGGACGACAGGCACGGCTGCTGGCCGAGGTCGATTCGCTGCTGTCCCCTACCGTGGCCGAGACGCTGGCGAGCCTGCAACGGCCCGACGATCCATCGCTGGACCGGGCAGCGCTGGCGGCGCTGGCTCCCGGCATGGCCCGTCTGGTGCTGTTCGACTGGTTGCAACGCCATGCAGGCGGCTCCATTGCCACCTGTCATGTGGATGCGGTGTACGACATGGCCTGCGGTGCCACCGGGCGCGGCATCGACCTGCCGGGAAGCCAACGGGCCGAGGCGGTGTATGACCGGCTGATGCTGCGCACCCCGCAGGTGGTGGTGGCGGAGCCGATTGTATTACAGGTGCCGGGCACCACCCGCATCCCCTGGGCCGGGGTATCGGTGGAGGCCGAATTGACCTCTCACGGCCCCCGCACCGGCTGGCTGCGGTTTGACCCGGCATTGGCCGAAACGCCATTGCTCGTGCGCGCTCGCCAGCCGGGGGACCGCTTTCAACCGGCGGGGATGGGCGGCCACAGCCGCAGCCTCAAACGGTTCTTGATCGACCGCAAAATCCCCCGCCATCTGCGCGACCGGGTGGCGCTGGTAACCCACCCTCACGGCATCGTCTGGGTGGTGGGCAACAGACAGGATGAGCGGTATGTGGTAAAAAGAGGGCTTTCATCGGCGCTGGCCATGCGAACCGTCCCGGATACGACTGCAAGCGCTGACACTCACCACCATTTTTGACCCGTTAGTAAAGGGCCACACCCCATGCATGCACGCTTTGGTAAAGCACTTATCGACACCCCCACCCTGCAGGACCGGGTGCAGCAGATCGGTCGCCAGATCAATCAGGACTACGCTGACCGGCGGGTGCTGATGATCGGGGTGCTTAAAGGGTCGATCCTGTTTTATGCCGATCTGGTGCGCGCCATCCGGGTGCCGGTGACCATGGATTTTGTCCACGCCACCTCCTATCAGGGTCGCACCACCACCAGCGGCGAAGTGCGGCTGATGACCGACCCGGAGTACTTCGACAAGATGGAGGGCCGCCACGTCATCATTGTCGAAGACATCGTCGATACCGGCGTCACCATCCAGTACCTGCGTAAGAAAATCCTCGATCGGGGTCCGGCCTCACTGGCGGTCTGCACCCTGCTGGACAAGCCGGAGCGGCGGCGCATTGAGGTGAAGGTGGACTATGTGGGCTTCACCATTCCCGATGTGTTTGTGGTCGGTTACGGCATGGATCACGACGAGCGGTACCGCAACCTGCCCTACATTGCCGCGCTGGAGCAGGACGAAAGCGCTTGATTTTCGCCCGCTTGGCAGGCGCAACGACCTGAACCTATTAAGTTGTCTGACTTGGGGGGCTGTGCTACGATCAGCAGGTTCCCCAATGCGGCGGCGAACCCTTTGGACATACGTCACGGATGAATCCCAAACATAAAAATCTAGCACTCTGGATCGTGATCGGCCTGTTCATGATCCTGGTCATCAACCTGTTTAACGCGCCCCAGAGTCAGCCGGGCAAAGAGCTGGTTTTCAGCGACTTTGTGACCGCCATTGACCAGGGCGACGTCGGCGAAGTCACCATCAAAGAGAAGTCCATCGTCGGGCGCATGAAAGACGGTACCCAGTTCCGTACCTATGCACCCACCGATTCGGGCATCATGGAGAAACTGCAAGCCCAGCAGGTGCGCATCACCGTGCGGCCTGCCGATAAAAGCCCCTGGTATGTGACCTTCCTGCTGTCCTGGGGACC
>JALWRU010000537.1 GCA_026994095.1 Nitrospira sp.
GTTCCACCGTGACGCTGGAGCTGATCAATCAGGACGGCAGCAGCCGCAAGATTGTGACCAAGCGTCTGTGGAAAGCATACAATGGCAAGGGTGGATACGCGGCCAAGACCGTGTTTTACACCATGTTTCCGCCCGACTCCAAAGGGGTTGGTTTCCTGATCTGGGATACCTCGGACGCCAAGAAAAAAGATCAGTTGTGGCTCTATCTACCCAGCCTGCGGCAGGTGCGGAGAGTCAGTGTGCGCGATCAGGACGACGCCTTTATGGGCTCTGACCTGACCTTTGCCGATATGGGTCAACGACTGTTGACCGAGGATGCCCACACGCTGGTGGGTGACGAGACCATTGACGGCCAGTCCTACTACGTGGTCGACAGCGTGCCAGTGAGCGAATCGATCTATGGTAAAAAGCGCCAGTGGATCAGTCAGGACGACTTCACCACCCTTAAGATCGAGTACTACGATCGTAAGCAGGAGCTGCTTAAAACCCAGAGTATTGCCTGGATCCGCGACGGTGAATTGCGGGTCTATCAGGAGCTGGATGTGAAAAATGTGCAGACCGGGCACCGGACCATTTACTCGATCTCCAAACTGGAGACCGGTGTGGGTCTGCGAGAGCGTGACTTTTCCGAGCGCTCTCTGAAGACCGGCTATCGGGGCCGCTAGGCAGCCCCGCAGGTTGACCTGGGGAGGTCGACCGCCGCATGGGAAGCCGTGGGACAGGGCGCATCGGATGGCTGCTGGTGGTATGCCTGTTGTGGTGGCCGCTCCACGCGGGCGCTGCGGTTGAGCTGACCGGGCGCCTGCAACAGGAGTTGGGGCTCCGTACCACCGGGCAGCCGGTGCTCACCAAGGCCCTGTCATTTATTCAGTTAGAAGCGCGCCACCCGGTTGCTCGGGTGGGTCGCGCCACGATCATTGGCCGGGTGTTTTACGACGCGGCACAAGATCTGGTTTCGCCGTCCCGCTTGAACCCGAAGCGATCCCCTGGCGACCCCTTGTCAGAGCAGTTCGTCGGGGCAACCCTTAAAGAAGCGTATGTGGATCTGTCGAGCGAACGACTCGATGTTCGTCTGGGGCGGCAGATTGTACGGTGGGGGCTGCTGGAAGGCACCCGTATCACCGACCGCATCAACCCCCTCGATTTTCGTGAGTTCTTGTTTCGGGATATTGAGGACCGATACATTCCCCTGTGGATGGTGCGGGCGGATTACTATCCGGGTTCAGCGCGGGTACAACTGCTGGCCATTCCCGATTTACGCTTTCATAAACAGGCACCGGCAGGCTCGGAGTGGGCGCAGTTTGAGCTGCCGCCTGGAACCCGTCGCCCCACCCGTACTTTTGGACATACCGAGTGGGCTGCGCTGGTGGGTGGGCAGGTGGGGCAGACCGCACTAACTGCCAGTTATTTTTACACTTGGGACGATTTTCCGGCAGCATTTCGAACGGTATTTGGGGTTGGCGGTCAGCCCACCGGGGTGACATTTGATAGCCGCTATGAGCGGTTGCACGTGGTAGGTGTTAGCGCTTCTCGTGATATTGGTGGAGCGGTGGCCTCTCTGGAGGGCAGTTTTGACCACGGCAAGCGCTTTGCAACAGATCCGTTGGCTGCGATATCAGGCAACGAAATCGCGCGGGATGTGGTGCGCGCAGGTGTGGGTGTGGATGTCAATCTGGCGGGTGTCGATTTCTCGCTGCTGTATGTACAGGAACGCATCCTCTCCTGGCATGCGTTTGTATTGGCGCGCCGGGTTGAGCAGGCTGCCAGCCTGCTGGTGAGGGATACGTTGTGGAATAGTCGGGCTGAGGCCCAATTGCTGGTACTCTACTTCCGCACCGGGCATCAGTATGTGGCGCGACCGGGCTTGTCGGTGCGGGTAACCGACCGGATCAAGGCCACACTGGGGGCCGATTTTTTGGGTGGCTCCCGTGGGAGCGACCCCAATGCTCTGGCGGGTGCGCGCGATTTTCGGTTTGTGGGTTTTTTTAAGGATCGTGATCGGGTAACCCTCACGGTGGTATACGGATTTTGACCGGCTCAGGGGATCTGCCGGGTGAAAGGGAAAGCAGTTGAAGCGTTACGTTGAGGCGATACTCCGTTGGCCACCACTGACCATTTTAGTGTTGTTGGGGGTGACCGCATTTTTCGCCATGCAGGTGGGCCATCTGAAAATGGTGTTGGACCCGAAGCGAATTTTGCCTCAGGGCCATCCGTTTGTGCAGCTCAACAACAAGATTGAAGAGAAGTTCGGCGGCAGCCGTGTGGTGGTGATCGGGGTCTCCGTCAAGGAAGGCGATATCTTCAACCCGGACACGCTAGGCAAGATCAAGCGCATCACTGAAGCGGTCAAAGAGGCACCCGGCATCCTCGAAGAGAACGTCATCTCGATTGCTGATCGCAAGATCAAATACATCAAGTCGACCGCTGACGGGCTCGATATTCGCCGTATGATGCCGACGGTGCCGACCACCCCGGAAGGGCTGTCCGAACTCCGTAACAACGTGTTCATGAACGACATGTACGTGGGCTCGCTGGTGTCCAAAGACGGTAAAAGCGCTGCCATTGTCACCGACTTCAGGGGCGGCGGTGGTTCGTCCGACTGGTGGGATCGTATGATGGAGGCCAACGCCTCCGACCCGTCGCTATTGGGCGACTTCATCCCCCTTGCCCATGCCGAGGAGTGGTCGGCAGAGGAGATGGAGCAGTGGTGGAAGGACAAGGGGGGCAAGCCGTGGGAGGGGGGTGACGGTGCCGAAGCGAGCGGTGACGCCAGTAGTGGTGGCAGTGCTGGCGCGGTCGACTGGACCCAGTGGTACACTCCGGACTCCACCATTTACAACGAACTGGAGGCCATCGCTGCCAAGGAGCGTGACGCCAATACCAGCGTGCACCTGGGTGGCCTGCCGATTGCGCTGGCGTTTTTAGAGAAAGACGCCCTGCTGATGAATCAGGTGGTGTTCCCCATTGCCGTTCTGGGTGTGCTGATCGTACTGCTGGGAGCGTTCCGCAGTTTGCAGGGGGTGATGATCCCGCTGCTTACAGCCGGGTTGAGTGTGGTCTGGGCGTTGGGCAGCATGGCCATTGCGCGCATTCCGTTGGACCCGTGGACCCAGACCCTGACCCCCATTTTGATCGTTGCCATTGCCGCGGGTCACTCCATCCAGATCCTCAAGCGGTACTACGAAGAGCTTGAAAATAACGGGGGCGACAACCGGGCTGCGGTGATTACCGCCACCACCCGGATCGGTCCGGTGATGATTACCGCAGGGCTGGTGGCCGCCGCCAGCTTTGCGTCGTTGATCACGTTTGATTTGAAGACCTTTCAGTCCTTTGGCATGTTTACCGCCTTCGGGATTCTGGCGGCGTTGGCGCTGGAGATGTCGTTTATCCCTGCCCTCCGGGCCATGCTCAAGGCTCCGGCTCCTGCACGGGTCGCAGCTATTAACCGCTCGGTGTGGGCCGGGTGGGCGGTGTCTGCCCTGGCAGAGCAGGCGGTGGGTCGCAAGCGTCCGGTGGTGCTGTATGTGATGTTGGGACTGATGGTGATCTCCCTGTTTGCTGCGGGCAAAGTCGAAGTGAACAACAGCCTCAAGGGGCAGTTCTTCCCGGATACCCAGTTGCGGATTGACGAAGCGGCCATCAACAATGCCTTCGGCGGCACCACGACCTTCTATGTATTGCTGGAGGGCAAGGAGCCAGGCGCGCTCAAGGACCCGATGGTATTAAAGGCCATCGAAGACCTGCAACATGAGTTTGAAGCGGTGGAGGGGGTGGGCAAAACCCAGTCCTACATCGACTACGTCAAGAAGATGAACAAGTCGTTCCACGGCGACGACCCGGCCTTCGATCGGGTGCCGGACCGGCGTGAGGAGGTTTCTGACTTCCTGTTCCTGTACTCAATTTCTGGCAACCCGGCAGATTTCCGGCGGTTGGTGGATTACGATTATCAAAATGCGGTGTTGTGGGCCTTTTTGAAGGACGACAGCACTGCCCTGGCCCACAAACTGATTGACCTAACCGATTCGTTTGCCAAAAAACGCTTTCCAGAAGGGGTGACTGCCGGGGTGGCGGGTAGCTCGCCGGTGACTGTGGCGCTCAATGATACGATCGTGGATGGCAAACTGCGTAACATCCTGCAGATCGCGTTAATTACTTTCCTGATCTCTTGCGTCGTGTTGCGCTCCCTGTTGGGTGGGTTGCTGGTGCTGGTGCCGCTGGCTGCTGCGGTGTTGATTAACTTCGGCATTATGGGCACCTTTGGGGTCACCCTGGGGATCGGTACCGCGACGATTTCTGCCATGGCGGTGGGAATTGGGGCCGACTTTGCGATCTATCTGCTGTTCCGCTGTCGGGAAGAATTTAACCGGTGTGGGGATGCTGAAGAGGCCATCATGGCGACCGTACGGACCGCTGGAAAAGCGGTGCTATTTGTGGCCTTGGCCATCAGCGTGGGGTGTGCGACCCTGTCGGTGGCAGGCTACTACCGCCACATGGAAGGGGTCTTGATTCCCTTGGCCATGTTGACCGGTTCGGTGGGTGCATTGACCATTTTACCCACTGTCATCTGGAAACTGCGGCCGCAATTTTTATTCGGCGCGGGCAGGGTCTGATCACGCTGACTCAACCGATGCCACGACTGTCCCCCCATGGTACCGGCCGATCCCTCAGGCGGGTCGGTGGCTGTTGGCTATTGGTGGCGTTGTGCGTCGTTGGGTGGGCGATGCCAGCGCTGGCGGCAGACAAGGATGGCAAGAAAGACAAACCCAGGCGTTTTAGCGTCGGTCTGACCGCAGGGAATTACGCCCCGGATCTGCGCCAGCTTAACCATGCGTTAGCGACTCCCGGTCTGGCGATATTACAGGACCCCAACTTTCTGATCCCCCAGAACCAGGACCTGCCGGTAGGGGTGCGGGATGTGGCCGCGCCAGCCTTGGCATCCCAGGTGAATTACGGTGCAGAAGCCCAGTGGGTCTTGACCAGGCGGCTCTCGATCCTGGTGATGGCTCTCAACTGGCAGGGGCGTTCGACGATCTCGGACACGATTACCATGCAGTTGCGCTCCAACCTGCCGTCAGTGCAGGTGCCGCGTACCGCACGCTACAACTTTAATCTGAACCAGATCTGGTTGGGGTGGCGGTTTAACCTGTTTAATGAGCCCAAACTGGGGCGGCTGTTTATCAACGTGGGGCTGGCTGGCCTGTCGGTGGCCGACTTCACCATCGACGCATTGCTCAAGGTGAATCAACCGGACCAGCCACGCATCCGTGATTTCGCGTCAATCAGCTCTACTGAATTTCATGGGACTTCGTTCTCCAGCCGTTACGGTGGCGGGGGTGAGGTATTTATCGGGCAGAATATTTCGTTGGGATTCAACTTCAACTACACCTTCGGGGAAATCCAGAGTTTCCGGGTGAGGCGGTATTTCCCGTCGGGTTTCAGCGAACTTCCCCCACTCCCTCCAGAGACGATCGCTGGTCTGCCAGACAATGTCCTGCCCAATATTCCAGCGTTGCCATTGGAGGGTGACGTGCTCAGTACGGCTCAGGTCACCGTTACCCGCGACAATACCGAGATCGTTGGTGAATCCACTCCTGTGAGCATCGATCTGGATGGGTGGGAGTTTGCGTTCACCCTGAGGATCTATTACTGATCCCACTGTTGCTGCGCCTGCGTAGGCCGCTATGACGCCTGTGCGCTTCACCAGCGCCACTCCCTCATAGAGGGGAGCGCCCTCGGAATCAGGGGGGAAAAACATTTCTCATTAGTGGGAAGATTGCCAAGAAAACGGGGGGTAGTACCAGACTTTTGGCGCACTGAACTCAATAAAAACAGTTAGTTGAAGCATCTCTGGCGAGTGGCATGGAACCTGCACATTTTTTGGTGGATTCCGAGGGGTTAATTGTCAAAGTTGAGGTGGTTCCAGCCTGTGGTTCGAATTTTGGTGTACATGTTGATGGTCGGCTTGCTGGGCGCTGTGCCCGCGTATGCCTCCAGCCTGTCAACGTCGAACACCAGCAACTTGAGCAACAACGACTGGGCGTCCATGCGGGGGTTCACTCCGGTGGCGGGTGAGCCGCACATTGATACTGCCAAACTCCATAACTACCTGACCAATGCCGACTACCTGCTGGGCAGCACCGAGTTTGGTTTTGACCTGACCTCCGGCACGTCCGATGTGGAGCTCTGTCAGATGCGGGTTGATTGTGACAGTCAGGGATTTGTCAATGACACCACCTTGGCGGCCTTGCAGCACGGCGCCGGTGGTTCGATTGAGTTTGATGGTGCGGCCGGTGCAGGTGGGGGTAAAGGAGCGCTATCGGCGGCACCCGCAGCCTCGGCGCAGCCGGGCAACGAGGGCAATAGCGGCTATTACCTTGCCAATTACATCGAAGAGCGTAACGGGGCCGGTACCACCACCTTCAGCCAGGGGCTTCAGAATGACTTTTTGTCCGGCGACATTGATGCCGGGGTGGATTGTGGCCTGGCGTTAGCGCAGACCGGACAGGCTCGCTGTAATGAGATTGATTTCGGATTTTCCCAGTTTGTGGATGTCACCCTCGGGGCGGGCAACTTGACGACCTCGGACGGCACCGCTGCCGGCGGGTCTGGCCCGACCACCAATCAGGAGGTGATGGACCTGTTCTTCAGTGTTGATGTGCTGGTGGATGCCAACGGCGATCAGCTGGGAACTGCCCAGGGGACCTTTACCCAGACCGACCCCTCTGCTGCCAAAACATGCAATGGTGCGTTCACCCGGACTGCCGCCGGGGTGGTAACGGTAACGGGCAGCACCAACCCGGACTACGGGGGAAGTACCACCGTGGTGGGCAACCGTTGGTTGCTGGATCCGGGCACTTCGACGCAGACATCCTATCGTGCGGACGTCTCTTGCTGATGGGCACTTTGCGTACCCCGCTGGGGAATAGTTGGCAATATTTTGCCACGACCGATGGGAATTTGACTTCCCATGCCAGTAATTCGGCTATGCTATTGCCAGTAAATCAAATGGTTATGTCAATAGCGGCTTTGGCATCTGGATTGCTTATTAAACCCATGCCGACTGTTAAGGCCCTTGGCGGGTGGTTGGTGCTGATGGGCGATTCGCCCTGTCCTATGACTTATGAGGTGTCTCAGTGACTGAGTTAGTTGATTCTTTTCGCCGGACGGTTAAATACATGCGTGTGTCCCTGACGGACCGCTGTAATTTGCGTTGTAACTATTGTATGCCTGAATGGGGTATGCACTGGATGGAGAAGGACACGCTGCTTAGCTATGACGAGATGCTGCGGGTGATTCGCCTCTCCGCTGAGCGGGGTGTCTACAAGATCCGCATCACTGGCGGTGAGCCGCTGGTTCGTAAGGGTGCGGTTGATTTTATCCGCCAGGTTGGCGAGATTGAAGGCATCACCGAAGTGGCCATGACCACCAACGCCATTCTGCTTCGCCAACATGCTCAGGAGCTGTATGACGCTGGCTTGCGCCACCTGAACATCAGCCTGGATTCGCTCAATGCCGAGAAGTTCCATGAGATTACTCGTGGTAACCGCTTTGATCAGGTGTGGGACGGTATTTTGGCGGCACAGGAAGTCGGCTTCCCCAGCATCAAGATCAATTGCGTTGCCCAGCGCGGAGTCAACGACGACGAGGTGGTTGATTTCGTCAACCTGACCCGCGACATGGCCATCGACATGCGGTTCATCGAGTTTATGCCCGTGTCCGATTGGGACAACTGGCGCCAGAAGTACATCGGTATTGATGACCTGAAGTCGTTGATCGCCGATGGGGTGGGCGAGTTGATCCCGGTCTATGACGGCGACGGTGCTGCTGGTCCTGCCGAGAATTTCCGGATCCCGGGTTATGTGGGTCGTGTGGGCTTCATCCACGCCATCAGTAATCACTTCTGTGATACCTGCAACCGTATCCGGCTGACTGCCGATGGTAAGATTCGCCCTTGTCTGTTTGGCAAGATTGAGGTGGACTTCCGCGAGGCCATTCGTGAGGGTGCATCGGACGAGGAGTTGAACGAGTTGTTCGACGAGGTCTTGCAGATCAAGCCGGATGCCCATAACATTACGATGGAGCGGCCTGAGAAAATGCTGACCTCTATGACCAGTATTGGCGGCTAGAATTTGTAGCTCCCCCGGTGGCTGCAACGATTTTGATCCCCGGGGTGGTTCGATCTGGATAGGTCGGGCCGAGGCAATCACCAGAACGAAAGGCGGTTTTTATGTAACATTCACTTGCTTCCGACCCGTTATATGCGCGGAGAAATTCCTTCGCGCAACGTAGGGATCTCGTTAGTGGGGTCCCACGGCTCGAAACTGTGTCTGTGTGAACATCGAGCCAGGAGTAACTCTCAACATGGTGTTGGAGTTGCGCTGTACTTATCGTTAGAAGGATGTTCAAAATGAACAAAAAAATTGCTATTGCGGTTGGCGCTGTCGCCTCCGTTGCGTTTGCTGGTTCCGCTTTTGCGGCCAACACTCAGACCATCAACTCCTCCGAGGGTTATGTTACCGCCTTCCCGGCTGGTAAAGCCTTTGTGGGTGCGTTTGTAAACCAGGATTGTGATAACGGCGCTGGTGTGACCGTTGCAACCGGTAACTGTAACGGCCACGGCGAGGTGATCGTATCCAGTGCTGCTGGTTTGACCGGTGCTGCCCAGGCTGATGGCGCGACCGCCATTCAGTACTTCAACAACTCGGACTTCATGCCCGTGTTGAACGGCGCTGTCTTCACCGCTGGTATGGAAGCTTCTGGTTACAGGAATGCCACCCCGTTCGGTAACGGCATTTTTGACGTTCTGGATGTCACCAACAGCGTGCGTAACAACAACGCCACCGGTAACACCACCGCATTGAACTACTTCGCTGGTTTGATGAACGCATGGTCGAACAACGCTGCTGCGATCTCGATGGCTGACCGTCCTTTGGGCGCGCCGGATGATTCGTTTACCAGCGATGTCACCGAGCGTGAGATCTGGGTTGACCAGATCGTTGTGGGCTACATCGTGAGCACCACCGACGCTTCCCAGGGTGGTGGTACCGACATCAACTACGTGCAGAACTTCCGCGCGCAGGTTGGTTTCACCGGCAACAAGCTGTCGACTGCCCTGGCGCAGATCGATCAGCGTTTGGAGCAGCAGGTTGAGCTGGCCACCCAGACCGATCTGACCTCGGGTACTCCGTTTGAAGCTTCTCAGCAGACCATCCAGATGGCCTTCCAGAGCCAGGGTACTATTGTGAACTTCGGTACCAACCCGGATGTGGGTGCTGGTGGAGCTGCTCAGGGTGTTGGTAACAACGCCGGTGGCCGTTCGGTTGGCCAGTTGGTCTCGCAGGACATCGAAGGTTACTTCCTGTCTTGCAGCCAGTGCGACAGCAACAGCACCGGTACCGCGCATCACTTCGCTACGTTTGATGATGCACTGCGGTTCCAGGCATACGAGAACGGCTACCTGGCCACCCCGACCATCAAGCACAAAGGCTTGTTGGGCGGTACGTCCACGGTGAACAACAACGGCGACATTGTCTTTTAATTGATAAAGATAATGGTACGTCAAAAGGTCTAAAGGTCTTTGTGACCTAGCGATCTAAGGGGGGTCTGTCGTGAGACAGGCCCCCCTTTTTGTTTTTTGGGTTTAATGTGTTCGTACCGACTGCGGCCTCGGCACCTGAATCGCTTTAGCGTCAGCTTTGGGTGACGAGGTAATGCCGCTCATTTTGTGGGGTTGGAAGGGTTTATCCATGAGGGCTTTTCGCTGTCTCCTGGTGGTGAGTACTTCGCTCCGAACCGGCTGACTAATTCGTGCAGCGCACAACTTCCTGATAAGTTTAAAAACGGCAGTTAGGTGAGGTGTAACTGGCCAGGACAATGTAGCGAGTCGCTTGAACTAATGCGCTCTAATCGGGTAGAGTGTAAAGGCGCGGTGTAATATTATGAGCGGTACTAAAGCACATA
>JALWRU010000538.1 GCA_026994095.1 Nitrospira sp.
CCCATACCGGGTCACCCAGCCAGTCGGTATTGAGGCCACTACGTACCTCTGTCGCATGCAGATGGCGAGGCCCGGTTACCCAGCGATAGCCCCGGTTGGGGGTCGATTCCAGTTGGTGACCCTCTGCTTTCAAGCTGTTGACCTGTTTCCAGATCGCGGTGCGAGAAACCCCCAATAACCGGCCCAGATCGGTACCGGTACAGTAACTCCCCGCGTGGGCGCGCAGGTGGTTCAACAGTCGATCGGCGGTAGTCGTAGCCAGAGCAGACCCGGCACGGGAGCTGACCTGTGTCACGGCTGTGAGGGGGGGCGGACCTGTACCCGCAGGGCCAATTCTACCGTGGCATTGCGGGGTAACGATGAGGCCCCCAGCGCCATGCGGGTATGGCGACCGGCCTCACCCAGCACCTCGGCCAGCAATTCAGAGGCACCGTTGATGACCTCCGGCTGTTCTTCAAAATCGGCCAGACACAATACATGGCCCACCACCTGCAGCACATGAGTGATGCGATTGAGGCCATCCACCCCGCCCAGCACCTGCGCAATGGCGGCCATCGCGTTCAGGGCACATAACCGCGCCGCCGCCCGCGCAGCCGTTACGTCGTGAATGGTGCCCACCGGGCCGGTATAGGCCAACACACCATCCACCATGGGCAGCATGCCGCTGGTCTGCACCTCGTTGTTCACCTGCATGGCAGGCAGGTAGATCCCCAGCGGTGCGGGGCTTTGCGGCAATACAATACCAAGTGCGTCCAGCCGTTCTTCTACCGTGCGGTGGGGCATTAACCGATCACCCCAGTTTGGCCAGGGCGGTCTTGATCTCGGCCTGCACCTCGTCGACGATTTGCGGCTCATCCGGCAGGTCGATCAGGTCGTCTTCAGACACCGTCAAGAATGCGCGGTTGCCATTTTTACTTAACGATATTAAGAAGTTATCCTGGGTGGCGCGGGTGGGGATAACAATCTCCACACCGTCCAGCAGGTCGGCCACCAGCGCCTTGAATGCGGTCTTGCCCGCCTCGATCTCGTCCACACCACCTCCATAGCCCATGGGTTTCGCTAACAGGTTTGGATAGTCAGTACCCGATTTAGATCGTCAGTGTACCTGAGCGCCGGACGCCGCTCCACCTGCTTTACCGGGTAACCCCGCTTACGGCGCGACTGACCGCGGGCCGTAGCGCTGCCGGTCTACCGTAGCGATAGCGCCCCGGTTCGACAGCCGTGCCAGGTCCCTTGGAGTGAAGTGGGGCAATTCGTTGAGCCGCAGTGTCCAGCCGTTGTCCCTAAGGATCTGCGGTGACCAGAACTTCATCACCCAACCGTCCCGTATCAATGCGATGGTATCGCGCCCGTCGGCGCTGCCGGTGAGCACCGCCAACCCCGGTTTGGGTGGACGGCGCAAGTGACGATCCACCGCATTTCCCAACGCCTCCGCAATGATGCGATTGCCCAGATAACGGGGATGGCCGTTGTCATCCGACGGGTAGAGGGCGGTCTCCTTCAGCGCCACCCGTTGCAGCGGTGTCACCACATCCACATAGGTGGTCTGCGGCAACTTGCGCAGGATGGAGGCCAGTTCGTCGATGTTCTGGCGCTCGTGCTCGATCAGTCGATTATAGGCATCCGGCGGGGTGAGCCCGTCCTGCTTGACCCGCCCGGCAAACACCAGCTCCTTGGTGGGAATAATGGTAAAGACCAACCCCACCCCGGTTTCGCTGACCAGCGCCTGCATGCGGCGAGCGCTCTCCGCCATGATGGCATAGCCCTCGGCTACGCCCGCGTAGTCCCGGTCGTTGACCGACAGGCGGGCAGCGGGGGTAAACACCTGTAATGTGCCGTCGGTAAAACGGACGTTCCACTTCTGCTCCGGCGTCGGCGGCCATGCGGAAGGCGGCATTTCTGGCGCTTCCGGCTGGGTACGCAGGGAGGCCCACGGCTCAAATTGATAGGCCAGATGCAGGCTGTCCGCCGGGTCGTTGCCTGTATAAAAGGCCACCACAACCACCCGTGGTTGCAGCAGTAACGCCTTGGGAAACAGGTGTAAGTACTGCACCGCTCCCCAACCACCCGCCGACATATTATAAACAACCGGTTGTTTGGCTACCGCCTGCGCAGCCAGCTGGGACGGCCAATTGTCATCCAGCGATGAGCCCATGCCCATGGTCTGGGAGTCGCCAATGGTGACGATATCCGCCACCACAGGAATGGCCCGGTTGCGAAACCCCAGCAGATCAAAGGGGGACATCAAATCGTAGTTTTCCGGCACGATCGCCCGGTGTCTGTGACCGGACAGGGGGTCGAGAATCATGTCGCCACCCGGCTGCGGTGTGCCCTGATCGAATGCCCCGTCATAAAATGACGGAGCCGTCTCGGCCAACTGCACCACCTGCCGATCGACCGCCACCTGCACCCCCAGCAGACCCGGTGCCAGCCAACGGATGGCTGCCAGCCCCACCAGCAGGGTCAGCACTGCCGGTAGCAACAACAGCAGCCAC
>JALWRU010000539.1 GCA_026994095.1 Nitrospira sp.
GGTGATGGCGCACCGCTGCTGGCGCAAGTCGTCGGTGATGCCCTGGCGACCGCAGGCCGTACAGTGGCCACTGCCGAGTCGTGCACGGGGGGCGGCATCTGCGCAGCGTTGACCGCCATCCCCGGTGCATCGCGCTATGTGGACCGGGGGGTGGTGAGCTACTCCAACCACGCCAAAACCGAACTGCTGGGCGTACCGGCCGAGTTGATCAACCAGCAGGGCGCAGTGAGCGAACCGGTGGCGCGGGCCATGGCCGAGGGCCTGCTGGCCCGTTCGGATGCCGATCTGACCCTGGCGGTGACCGGTATTGCAGGGCCGTCCGGCGGCACCCCCGGGAAGCCGGTGGGGCGGGTGGTCATGGCACTGGCGGAGTCGGGTGCCACCTTCTGCGACACCTACCAGCAACGAGGCGACCGGGGACAGGTGATCCAGTCGTCTGTCCACCGGGGTATGAATCTGCTTCGCCTGGCCCTGCTGTACGGCGTGACCGGCCTCACCGCCCGTCAACAAGCCGCTGCCGCGAGCCGGGTGAAAACACCGTAACAAATTGATCTAACAATCGATTTGCAGGCAGGCTGGGCCAACGGGCCGATTTGCTGCCTACCGGCTCCGGGTGCTAGGATGGTTTTTTGTCTTTACCTAAAGAGGTCTGCTGTCATGATGCCCCTGGCTGTCCTGATGAACCGCAACATCAGTGCGATTGATGCGGACAAAACGGCAATCGATGTTGCCACCCAGATGGCCTCCCAGAAGGTGGGCGCGATACTGGTTAAAAACGGTAGCGACTTTGTCGGCATCGTCAGCGAAACCGATCTGGTGCGACGGGGTTTGGCTCAGGGGATGGACCTGACCACCACCACTGCCCAGACGTTGATGAGCGCACCACTGGTCACCATTGATGTGGGTCAGACCCTGGTCGATGCCAACGAGATCATGAGCCGCGAAAACATCCGCCATCTGGTGGTCACCGACCGGGGTGAGGTCACCGGGGTGATTTCGGTGCGTGATCTGGTGATCTACTTCAAAAACCGGCTCTAGCCGATAGCGGTACAGTCGCCCGGTTCAGGTCGGCTCATCCATCCACACCCGTTGCGCCCCCATACGTGATAACAACGCGTCGTGGGCGCTACGCTCGTCGTCGGTTGCAAGCGGACGGTGCATGGCCCGATCGGCGGGCAGACGGCTGCCTATCGGGATCAATCCACGTACCGCAGGTTTAGGGAGAGTTGCCCTGGACGTCTCTGTCTGCACCTTGGCCTGCGGAGTCCCCCAGTCGGTCTCCAGCCCGCCCAGCGCGGTCTGGTGGCCTCCCAGCATGGCCACATACAGGTCGGCCAGAATCTGCGCATCCAGCAGCGCCCCGTGCAAGGTCCGGTGGCTGTTCTCCACTCCGTAACGACGGCATAGCGCGTCCAGATTGTTACGCTGACGCGGGTGCCGTCGGCGGGCCTCCACCAACGTATCGACAATCACATGGCGATCCAGCGGGCCGTGGTCACAACGGGCCAGTTCGGCATTCAAAAACCCCAGATCAAAGGGTGCGTTGTGGATGACCAGCGGGGCATCCTCCATAAATGCCAGCATGTCATCGACGATCTCGGCAAATTTGGGCTCTGCCGCCACCCGTTCATCGGTAATCCCGTGGACCCGGATGGCCTCGGCAGGGATCTCCCGCTCTGGATTGATATAGGTTTGATAGTTGCGTCCGGTGGGGTGCAGGTTGATAAGTTCTACCATGCCCACCTCAATAATCCGGTCACCGGAGTCCGGACTCAGGCCGGTGGTCTCCGTATCCAGCACAATCTGTCGCACACCTGGATCAATCATTACATCCCGTCCTGTCCATGCCATACACCGGTGGCAGTAGATACAGGAAAGGCCCGCCAGACGGCGGGCCTTTCACTTTCACACGCATGACCGAAAGACGGTTACCCGTTGGGGTGAATCTTGTCTTTTTTGGCCAGCAACTGCTCTTCGGTCTCTTCGTGGTCCGGATCCGGCAGGCAGCAATCCACAGGGCACACGGCGGCACACTGTGCCTCTTCGTGGAACCCGACACACTCGGTGCACAGATCCGGCTCGATCACGTATACAGGATCGTCCTCATGAATGGCCTCGTTGGGACACTCCGGCTCACATGCCGCGCAGTTAATACATTCTTCGGTAATCAACAATGCCATGGATTACTTCCCCTTCTTCATTCCTTAGGGTTGTCACAGACGTTCTCTACGTGACATGCCTGTCACCGCAACAAATCTCGTCAGTTGATTCGGATGGTACGATATGAACCTTGATAGCGTCAATCGACTTTGCCACCATCCAGAAAAACTTTTATTTCGTTATCCCGCAAGGATCACCCACCACAATGCCTGGTTCCCGCTCGTTTCAACCGGTTGAGTCGCTGCTGCAACAGGCGGTGGCAGATGACCATTTTCCCGGTGCGGTGGTGTGGGCCAGCCAGCGAGGTCAAGTGGCCTTTCATCAGGCGGTGGGG
>JALWRU010000540.1 GCA_026994095.1 Nitrospira sp.
GATGGCGGCCTTCTGGGCAGGCGCTACCGCCCGGTGCAGCACCCCCCGCCCCGGCACAACGCCGTCCAGATCGTAACCGAACAGCCACAACTCCCGCCCCCACACCTGCGCTACCAGCTCGGCCAGTTCATCGGTGTAGAAGGTGCGGTAATCCTCTCGCACCCCCACCCGCTGACGCTCCCGCTGACGATAGGTAGCATGGTGTGCGGCGGCAAAGGCGGCCACGTCGTCATCTAACGTCTCGTTGCGGTTGATCCAGTCCACCACCAGATCGCCGTCATCGCTGAACAGTTGGGTATGGATCAAACGCCGGTTAGGCCACGGCTCGGCCCGCTCGGCCACGGTTTTCAAGAAATAATCAAACCCCTTTCGGGCCATCTCGTAGTCGTAACCGTCCGGATTGACGTACTTGGGGTTCAGACCGCCCGCGTGGTGCATCCAGCTCACTAAAATGGAGTAGGGATTGCGCACGGTGGAGAACACTGCATACCGCCGCAGGATCGATTTCTTGAAAAAATAATTGGGCAGATACCCCTTGGGTGGATAGACCTTGCCCGCATCCGCCGGGTTGTTGATGGCGCAGCAATGGCCCAGATAGGACATGGGGCTGATGACCGGGTCGTCGTCACTCTCACGCTGCACCAGATAGGTGCCGCCGGTCTTGGGGATGTGCAAAAACGCCGGGGTACGACGGCGCAGACCCAGAGTACACAACATATCCTGTATGCCCATCAGACCACCTCTGCGATGGCTTCAATGGTGGCGTCCTGCCCGGTAGCCATCAAAGCCGGTCCAGTAGCGCGGAATGGCTGCTCGCCGTCGGATACCTCCAGCACATTGACGCTGGCAACCCCCTCACGATAGAACAGGCTCTGGCTGTAACTGGACAGGCCCACGCCGATCAAAAACTCGCGGCTGCGAAAACGGAAATCGACAATAAACTCCGCCCGATAGATGCCCACCTCCAGATCCGCTGCGCGGGTCCAGAAGCTGGCGACGCTGATACCATCAGCGGTCTGCACACCGATCGACGCAATCACCGACGCCAGCGGTTTTTGCACCTCAAACTGCAATTCAATCAGCCACGGCTCACCAATTTTGAATTGGGTAACCTGCTGACCGTCCCTACGGCAAGTAGTCAACCGCCGGGGCACGATATCAGCGCTGCTGCCGGTCAGGCCGTCAAAGGTCACTTCACCGCCGCCCTCCGGCCGCATGACCTGAATGTACTCGGCGATCATCTCCTCGGTATCGCCGATGTTTTTAAGCCGCCCATTTGCCAGCAGCGCCACCCGGCTGCACAGCCCGCGAATGGCGGCCATGTTGTGGCTGACAAACAGCACCGTGCGCCCGCCTCGGGCCACCTCGCTCATTTTGCCCAGGCACTTTTTCTGAAACTCCAGATCCCCCACCGCCAGCACCTCATCGACGATCAGTATCTCTGGCTCCAGATGGGCCGCCACCGCAAACGCCAGCCGCACATACATGCCGGAGGAGTACCGTTTTACCGGGGTATCCAAAAACTTTTCGACCCCGGCAAAGGTGATGATCTCATCAAATTTGGCCTTGATCTCCTGACGGCTCATGCCCAGAATCGCGCCGTTTAAGAAGATGTTCTCGCGCCCGGACAGCTCCGCATGAAAGCCGGTCCCCACCTCCAGCAGGCTGGCCACCCGCCCGTTCAGGGTGATGGTGCCTGCGGTGGGTGGGGTGATCCGCGACAGGATTTTAAGCAGGGTACTCTTGCCCGCGCCGTTCTTGCCGATGATGCCCACCACCTCGCCTTCGGCCACGTTAAACGACACGTCGCGCAAGGCCCAGAAGTAGTCCACATCCTCCACTGGAGCCTGCACTTCCTTGCCGGTCAGGCGGTGCATGATCAGATCACGCAGGGTGTCGTGGCGGATGGTATTGCCCAGTTTGTACCGTTTGCCGATGCCGTCAATCTGGATCATCTACACCACATCGGCAAAGGTGCGTTCCATGCGCTTGAAAAAGTAGATACCGCTCACAAACAGCGCCACCGACACTCCGGCGGAGACCAACACCATCGGCCCGGGCGCGTCACCTGTGCCCAACAACGCCCAGCGGAAGCCTTCAATCACCCCCACCAGCGGATTGAGGGCATACACCCACTGCCATTTTTGCGGGAACAGGCTGGCCGGATAGACCACCGGCGAGGCGTACATCCATACCTGTGTCATGAACGGGATCATCTGCCCCACGTCTCTGAAATAGACGTTCAGCGCCGCCAGCCAGGTGCCCACCCCCACGGCGGTCACCCACGCCCACAGCACACATAAGGGCACCAGATAAAAGGTATGCACGGTGGGGGCAAACTGATACCAGATCATCATGGCGATCAATACCGTAAAGGCGATGATAAAATCCACCAGCGGTGCCAGTGTGGCCGCCACCGGAACGATCAGGCGGGGAAAGTAGATTTTGGTGAACAGGTTACGTTCATTGACCATGCTGGCGGTGGAGCGTTGTA
>JALWRU010000541.1 GCA_026994095.1 Nitrospira sp.
GTCCGGGTACCGTGTACAGGTGAAAACGCACCTTGAAACCACGGATGGAACCCAACGACAAGGGCAAAAAATCAAAAAACAGGGTGCGCTCGGTCTCCGTGGCAAGGGAGATCATCTTGCCGCGACTATCCGGGTTGGTCTTCTGGTAAATGTAGTTCAGGTTGGCAGTTTTGCCACACAGACCGGGACCGTAGTACACGATCTTGCAGTTGATTTCCCGAGACGAATAATTAATGAAGGACATCGGGTCTCAACGAAATAATTGATCGATATCTTCCTCGGTGATCTCCGCAAAAGGCGAGAGGGCCGGTTCTTCCATCGATACAGGGGTTCCGCCACCGAGTAAATCGGCCAGCTCACGCACGGTCTTTTTGACCCGTAAGCGGACCAGCCCCAGTGACGTTTGTGTGTCAAACACTACCACCAGCAACGCGGTCGTTCCGACCAGGCAAATATAGACGTGGTTCTCGGTGCCCTCGTGGAACACGCCAGAAAACTCCGCCTCGCCCAACAGCTCGGCAATCGCGCGGGAGGCGGCGATATTGCTGGCGGTCAGCGCAGCCATTGCAGTGGTATCCATGCTGGAGGTGTCGCCGGTCTGGCCCATCAACTGGCCGTTGCGGTCGATCAGAAACGCCGCACGTACCTTGGCCGATTGGCGAAAGCGCCGCAAGGTCGTTTCCATCTCTTTCGAGACACTGGATGTGATGAAGTGATTGTCGCTCACGGTTACTCCGTTACCCCGGTAGACGCTTAAGTCCCTGCGCGTCGCCCTCGAATGAGGGGATCTAGGGATTTATAGCACACCCGAGGGTGTCTCCAACAGCAACTTGTCGGCAATTTTTCATAAGGCCATAAGTAGTTAGGACAAAAAAACGGGCCGACGACCCGCCCTGACCGGGGCCTATTGTACCCGCTGACGGCTGCTAGATGCTTACCATGTTTACAATAAAATTTTGCCGGGATTCATAATCCCGTGGGGATCCATGGCCGCCTTGACCCGGGCCATCACCTGCAGCCCCTCGGCAGAGACCTCGGTGGGCAGGTAGCGCGCCTTGGTCAGCCCGATGCCGTGCTCTCCGGAGACGCTGCCCTTGAGCCGCACCACCGTATCAAATAACGACTGCACCACCACCTCGGCGGTCTGACGGATGGACGGGTCGGCCAGGTCCGCCATGATGTTCACATGCAGGTTACCCTCCCCCGCATGGCCAAAACAGACGATTGCAAGGCCGCTTTGCATGGCCAGCTCGTCCACCTGTGCCACCAGTTCGGGCAGCGCACTGCGGGGTACTACGATGTCTTCATTGATCTTGCCGGGAGCCACCTCGTACATGGCCTGGGAGAGCGCCTTGCGGGCCGCCCAGATGGCGGCGGCCTCCTCGGTGGATTCGGCGGTCCGCACCTCCAGCGCACCGACCTCTCTACAGACTTCGCTGATGGCAGCGGCCACCCGGGCCGACTCCTCGGCGGTGCCGTCGGTCTCTAAAATCAACAGCGCCCCGGCAGCATCCGGAATGGTGACCGCACCGTGGGCGCGAATCAGCTCCAGACAGCGGTGGTCCATAAACTCACAGGCACGGGGCAACCAACCGGCGGCAATGGTGCCGGACACCGCCCGGGCCGCATCGGTTACCCGTGTAAATGACGCCAGCATGGTCCGCACCGTGGCCGGTTTGGGTAACAGCCGCAAGGTCAGCCCGGTGATGATCCCCAAGGTGCCCTCGGTGCCCACCAACAGCCGGGCCAGATCGATCCCCACTACCCGCTTGACCGCTTTGGACGGCGTGTGCACCATCTCGCCGGTGGGCAATACCGCATCCAGCCCCAATACATAATCCCTGGTGCCGCCATACTTCACCGAGCGGGGGCCGGTGGCACCACAGGCGGCGTTGCCGCCAATGGTACAGGTGGCCGCGCTGGACGGATCAGGTGGATAGAACAGCCCCATCGCCTCTACCGCCTTGTGCAGATCGCCGGTAACCACTCCCGGTTCGACCACTGCCACCAGATTGTGCGGGTCGATCTCGATGATGCGGTTCATGCGCTCCAGACTCAGCACGATGCCGCCCTTGACCGGGACCGCACCACCCACAAAACCGGTGCCGGCCCCACGGGGGACCAGCGGTGTGCCGGTATCGATGGCGATGGCCACCACCTGTTGCACCTGCTCCGGGGTCTGGGGGAACACCACCACATCCGGCAACGCCTCCAGCCGGGTGGCATCATAGCTGTAGCAGATTCGTTCGGCCTGATCGTCGAACACCTGATCTTCAGACAGCGCCCGAACGAGGGCGGTCCGTACTGTTTGTGCGGTAACGGTGACCATAATGAGCACCGTAACAGAACCTCTCGAAGGGGGTCAAAAACGGACCGAACCGGTACCGTGGTGGGCCATCCACTTGTACCACCCCCACCGCTGGCGGTATAAAGGGGGCTTTGAGGCGGGCCGCCGCTAGTGACGGCCCAACGGGATTCCC
>JALWRU010000542.1 GCA_026994095.1 Nitrospira sp.
TTTTTATCTGCGGGCGTTCTGGGCGCGGGATTTCTTTTTGCGCCCCAGCGCCGCCGACTTTGCCGATTTCAGGCCGTTTATCGAGGCCCGCACCCTGCATCTTCCCGATGCGGTAGACGACATGGGTGACATTACCGGGGCGTATGTCTACCGGGCCATGAGCGCCCATATGGCGTCTCACATGGCCTATACCAAATCGGCTCAGGCGCTGGAATCGCTCTCTCCGGCACAGCTGTTTTTCATCGGCTTTATGGAAGATGCACGGGTGGAGTACTGTGCCACACAGGCCTTCCCCGGTTTGCGTCAGTTATGGCATTCGTTGATGGTGCTGGACCCGCCCAAGCCGCCGGAACACCCCACCGTACCGTTGCTGGAGGCCACCGCGCGGGCGCTGCTGGACCCACAGGAGACGGTGGACGATGCCGAGATTGCTGCGCTGGTAGCAGCGTTCCACGCGGGGATTGCAGCGCATGCCGAAGACGGGGCCTTCTCTCGCCGGTTGGGGCTGGCGCTGTTTGAGTGTTTGGCCGCCCGTAAAGATGTGCCCAGTGTGCGGGTGTTGCAACAGCTCAATATCCCTTACCGGGACGACAACCGGGCGGTGTGGGAGGCGGAGGAGTACGTACACTCCGATACGGTCGCCTACCTGCCCGCCAGCCAGCAACAGGTGCGGCGCAACGTCAACCTGATGGAGATGGTCAATACCCTCGATACCGAGACAGCGGGCGATGACGCGCAGGAGGTCTGGGTGCTGGGTAGTGAACTGTTCCCCTACGAGGACATGGGCAAGTCCTATAATGAGATGGAGGGCAAGGAGCCGGTCTCCGAGCCGTATCACTACTCCGAGTGGGACTATCGGGTACAGTTGCATCGACCGCTCTGGTCGACCGTCTATGAACGGCGTCAGGGGCGTGGCGACCCGGCCACCATCGACAAAATTCTCACCCGGCACAAGGGCGTGAGCCACCGCATCAAACAGATTATCGACCGGCTACGGCCCCAGGGAGTTGCCCGCCAACGGCATCTGGAAGACGGCGACGAGCTGGATATCAACGCCGCAGTAGACGCCATGGTGATGGTGCGCATCGGCATGCAGCCGGATACCCGCATCACCATGCGCAATGTGATACGACGGCGGGATCTGGCGGTGGTGGTACTGCTGGACCTGTCCGAGTCCACCAACGACCCGGTGCACAATACCGACAAGACCATTCTGGAGCTGACCCGCGAGGCGTCGGCGCTGGTGGCCACGGCCATCAACGGTATTGGCGATCCGTTTGCCATCCACGGCTTTTCCTCCAACGGGCGGCATGATGTGCAGTACTACCGCTTCAAGGACTTTGAGCAGCGCATGGACGACGAGGTCAAGAGCCGTCTGGCGGGCATGAAGGGCGGCCTGTCCACCCGTATGGGTGCGGCCATGCGCCATGCGGGTCACCACCTGATGCAGCGCGGCGAGAAACACAAACTGTTGTTAATCGTCACCGACGGTCAGCCGTCGGATGTGGATGAGCGCGACCCGCAGTATCTACGGATGGACGCCAAGAAGGTGGCCGACGAATTGCGTCGTACCGGCGTCAACAGCTACTGCCTGACGTTGGACCCGGAGGCGGATCATTACGTCAAACGGATCTTTGGCAATAACAACTACACCATTGTCGACAATGTGGAGCGGCTGCCCGAGAAGCTACCGACCCTGTTTGCCAGTCTGACCCGCTGATCCGTAGCGCAGGTCAGGGCCGGACACCGGCCAATGCCCGATCAGGTCAGACCTGATTGGGAATGGCCTCCAGACCGGGCAACTTTTTCCCCTCCAGCAGTTCCAGCGCGGCACCGCCTCCGGTGGAGATGAACGACATGTGATCGCTCTCTCCGGCCAGTTGCACCGCCAGCGCCGAATCGCCACCACCGACAATGGTGAGGGCGTCAGCGCCACCAATGGCGTGGGCCAGTGCGAAGGTCCCGCGGGAGAAGGCGTCCATTTCAAACACCCCCATGGGGCCATTCCACAACACGGTTTTGGCGTCGGAAATGGCCTCTTTAAAGAGTTTGACCGAGGCCGGCCCGATATCTAACGCCATCCAGCCGTCAGGGATCTCCTGAGTGGTAGTAATTTTGGTCTCCGCATGGGGCGAAAACTCGGTGGAGACCACGCAGTCTACCGGCAGGTAGAACTTGACCCCCTTGTCACGGGCGGCCAGCCGCAGGCGGTTGGCCAGTTCGAGCATGTCTTCTTCCACCAGTGAGTTGCCTACATCGTCACCCATGGCCTTCAGGAAGGTAAAGGCCATACCGCCGCCGACGATGATTTTGTCGGCCCGCTCAATGAGGTTTTCAATCACGGCGATTTTAGACGATACCTTGGCCCCGCCCAGCACCACCACCATCGGTCGGGTGGGAGACTCCAGCGAACCGTACAGGTACCTGATCTCGCGTTGCATCAGGTAACCACAGGTTACTTCGGCCACCATT